>JBBQPW010000070.1:0-9628 GCA_038216845.1 Gaiellales bacterium
GCTGCTCCTCGTGGTCGCCTGGGGACTCGCGAGCTACCTGGCGTTCTCCCATGGCATCGGATCGGCGAACGGGCTCGTGCCGGCGAGTGTTCGTAAGCAGCTCACGCAGCACAGCGGCCTCCTTTCGTCGACGCCGACGACGATCCTCGTCTTCGGGACCGACGGTGGCGAAACAGGGCGCGCCGGCTCCCGCCACTCCGACTCGATCATGCTCGTGCGCACCGATCCGGGCCGACACCGGTTGGCGTATCTCTCGATCCCGCGCGATCTCCGGGTCGAGATTCCCGCCTACGGGGCGAACAAGATCAACGCCGCGTTCCAGTTCGGTGGACCCACCCTCGCGCTCCGCACGGTCAAAGATCTCACGGGGCTGGAGGTCAACCACGTCGCCTTCGTCGATTTCGCGCACTTCAGGGAGCTGATCGATGCGGTGGGCGGCATCGACGTGATCGTGAAGAAGCCGATCCTGTCGAACAAGTTCGACTGTCCGTACGCGTCGCAGTCCCGCTGCAACCGTTGGCCCGGCTGGCGCTTCGCGAAAGGCGCGCAGCACATGGACGGCCGCCGCGCGCTGATCTTCTCGCGGATCCGCGAGAACAAGCTCGACCTTTCGGAGACCGACTTCGATCGCGCTGCCCGCCAGCAACAGGTGATCCAGGCGACCGCCGGCAAGCTCACGGGCTTCTGGTCGGCACTGAAGCTCCCGTTCACTGGCAGCAAGATCGTCAAGCCGCTCGCGACCGACCTCTCGGCCTGGGAGGTGCTGCAACTCGGCTGGGCCTACTTCCGCTCGAGCTCGAGTCGTGCGCTCCACTGCCGCCTCGGCGGCGAGCCGCAGTCGATCGGCGGAGAGTCGGTCATCGTCGGATCGGAGGACAACGCCGCGACGATCGCGATGTTCATGGGCCTTTCGGCGCCGCTCCCACCGCCGAAGGGCCTCCCCTACGCGCCGGGCTGCACCGTCGGCTCATAAAAGACGCTCGGCTGCGGTCAGAGGGCCACCGGCATCGCCGGTGTTCACGGTCCCAGCCGGCTCGATCAACAAAACCTGGGCCTCCTCCTCCGCGCGCGGGCAGTGTTCGACACCGCGTGGCACGACGAACAGTTCGCCCGCCGCGAGGTGGACGTCCCGGTCGCGCAGCTGGATCGTGAGCTTCCCGTCGAGGACGAGGAAGAAGTCGTCCGTCTCGGGATGCGTGTGCCAGACGAACTCGCCTTTCACCTTCACGATCTGCAGCTTGTAGTCGTTGATATAGCCGACGATCCGCGGGTTGAAGACCCCGTCCAGCGTCGCGAACGCGTCGGCCAGTCGGATCTTGTCGCTCATCGGCTCTGCGGTGCCGCTCAGTCCGAATCTCCCTTGTTCTTGCCACCCGAGCCCTTGTCACCCGAGCCCTTGTCTCCGGAGCTCGTGCTGCCGCCCGAGCTCTTGTCGCTGCTCGCAGCCTTCTCGGACTTCTCGGACTTGCCCCCTGAGTCATCCGACGACGAGCCGCCCTCCGACGAGCCGCCCGGGCCGCTGTCGCCGTCCTTCCCGGGTTTCTGCCCAGCTCGGCCATAGTCGGTCGCATAGAAGCCCGATCCTTTGAAGTGCACTGCCACCGGGAAGAGGATCTTCTCGACCGGCCCGGCGCCGCACTCCTGGCAGACCTCAATCGGGGCGTCGGCGAAGCGCTGGAAAATCTCGAAGGTATGCCCGTTTGGGCAGCGGTACTCGTAGATCGGCATGCGGATCGCAAGCCTAGCCACGCCAGGCGACGTCAGGCCGGCGGCCCCATCCCGGCCAACCCTGGCGAAGGCGGGGGTGCTTCGGCGACAGGCAGCCCGCTTTCCTTCCACGCGACGAACCCGCCGATCACGTCGCCTGCGGTCGCGAACCCGAGATCGACGAGCGAGGCCGCCGCCAGGATCGTCGAGTAGCCGTGATCGCAGAGCAGGACGAGCCGTTGCCCCTGGATGTGCGGGTTGCGAGATGCGCTGTCGAGAGCGACCCGCCATTCGAGCACGGTGCGCGGGATATGCAGCGACCCCGGAACGACCCCGTCGCGCTGTCGCGCCTCGTCCGACCGGACGTCGACGATCAGTGCGCCGTTCGTCGTTGCCGCGAACGCGTCGTAAGGCTCGAGCCGCGAGATCCGAGCCGACGCCGCCGCAAGCATCTCCTCGAGCGTTCGGGCGCCTGTCATGCGGCCATCATGGCTCGTATTCTCTCCCTTGTGCGCAAGCTGGTCAGCCTCGCCGTAGTCGCGTTGGCCTTCGCCGGCGCGGCGACGGCCGGCCCGCCCGACCAGGGGGTCCTCGTCCCGGGGGTCAGCCTCGGCGGTGTTCGTCTCGGCTGGACGACCGCGCAGATCGAGGCGGTCTGGGGCCGGGCCGAAGGGCACTGCAGGAGCTGCCGGCACGACACGCTCTACTTCAACCGCTTCGCATTCAGACCGCAGGGAGTCGGCGTGGAGCTCCAGCGCGGCCGCGCGGCCGCGATCTTCACGCTCTGGGCGCCGGCGGCGTGGCACACGTCACTCGGCCTGCGGATCGGCGAACCGCTGATACGGGTCGAGGCGACACACCCCGGGACGATCCGCACGCCGTGCACGGGCTACGACGCCTATGTCCTCTTGGGGAGCAAGGCGCAGAGCGTGATCTACGTCTCAGACGGGAAGGTGTGGGGCTTCGGCCTGCTGGGGGCCGGCCGCTCGGTCTGCGTCTGACTCGACGGATTCGAGCCGTATCACCAACGGGATCACGGCGAGGATCGGGACACCGAGCAGCGGCCAGAGAGCCTGGTAGCCGTGCGTGGCAGGCAGGTGCGGCGAGAGGAACTCGACGGCGACACCGGCGAGCGGTGTTCCGATCAGCAGCCCGAAGCCCTTGGTCGTCGTCGCGAGACCGGAGATCGCGCCTCGATCGCCCGCGGGCATCAGCTTGAAGAGCAGCCCCCAGGCCAGCGTCATCACCGCGCCCGCTGTGATCGCGACGAGAAAGATGGCGGGCAGGTACCAGTAATGCCAGACCTGGACGAGCCCGCCGGCGAGCATTCCGAGCCCGTACACGATGGACGCCGTCCAGATCACGCGGGCAAGTCCGAACCGGTCCCCGAGCCGCCCTGCGACGAGCGCGGCGACGACATAGCCGCCCGCGATCGTCGCCAACACCGCCGTCGACACGCCAACCGACTTCTGCCCCAGGCCAACGGTGAGATACACGACGACGAACGATCGCCCGCCGGCAAACGCTCCCTCCCACGCTGCGTTCGCGATCAGAAAGCGCCGCACGTCCCGGTTCGCGGTGAAGACGCGCCAGGAGTGGCGCAGATACGTGCCGATGCCCTCGAAGACCCGTGCCTCGCCTCCCACCTCCCGTACGAAGACGATCGGCACCGAGCAGGCTCCCATCACGACGAGCGAGGACACGAGGAACGGCGCCGCGTGCCAGATGTGGAGCAGTCCCGCGCCGCCGATCAAGGCGATACCGAGGGCGATCCCGCGAAGCAGGTGCTGCACGCCTTGCGCGCGGCCGTAGACAGCGTCGTCCAGGAGATCGGGGTAGAGCCCGCGGTAGGGCGGCTCGTACACGTAGTAGGCGAAGAAGAACGCGAACACGAGCAGCGCCGTCGTCCACAGGTTCGGCATGAAAGCGACGAGAGCGAGGCAGAACCCCATGGGGCCGATCGCCGCGAGCATGAACGGCCGACGTCTGCCCATGGGCGTGTGGAACATGTCGCTCCATGGCCCGATCACGAGTGGCAGCGTCAACGCGAACGCGCCTTCGGCTCCGAGGAGGAGGCCGATCAGGCTTGTCGAGTCGGTGAAGCCCTTGAGCAGCCGCGGGAGATACGCAGCGGTGGTCGTGAGGGAGAACGCAAGGCCGAAGGCGCCGAGCCCCAGCGTCAGACGAGCCGACGCGACGAGCCGCTAGAGCTTATTTTTAGAACCTCACTCGAGATGAGCCCTTATCCCGCGACAAGACCACCACAGACGACGTCGACGATCGTCTGCTCGGCGCGGGCAACCTCGTCGTCGCCGTCCGGTAGCTGGCCGAGCACCCAGCCGGTGAGGAGCTCCTCCAGCCCGCCGTAGATGATCCAGCTAGCGAGCCGCGCATCCAGGTCGGAGCGGAAGACGCCGCTCGCCTGCCCTTCTTCGACGATTCGCTGGAGGACGAAGAACACCTCACGCACCTCGTCGACCTGAGCCTGCAAATGCGGGCTGCGCGCCACCTCGCGCACCATGACGCGGACGAGGTCCGGATCGTTGCGCCAAGAGCGCAGGAGGATCTTCGCGACGCCGCGCAGCTTCTCGTCGGCCGGCTCGTCGGCGACCTCGACACGGTGCAGCGTTTCGAGCAGCGCGCGCCAGTTCTCGCGGAACACGGTCGCGAGCACCTCTTCCTTGGACGCGAAGTAGTGGTAGAGCAGGCCGTGCGCGACGCCGGCTTCCTCGGCGATGTCGCCGACGCGCGCGCCGTGGTAGCCGTTGCGCGCGAAGACGCGGACGGCCGCATCGAGGATCAGGCGGCGCTTGTCCGCCCCGGCGTTGGGAACCCCCGCGCCAGTGGCGATTGAACGATCAGTCAACCCGACAAGCCTAGTGTCCGCCTCAGATCAGCGCCAGGTCACGCCGTGGGTGGCGCCCATCCTGGAGGTGAATCGCGTGAAACCCTTGCCGTCCGTTCCGATCGAGTAGAGCTCGGTCGGGCCCGCCGCCGTGACGGCCGGCGAGAGAAGGAGCGTCTTACCGTCGGGCGACCAGGTGAGCGATGCGGGCAGGCGCAGCGGTAACCGGAAGCTGCGCGTCGTCTTGCCGACGATAACAACGACGACGTCGTTCGCGAACGAGTCGACGTAGGCGAGCCGCCCGTCGCTCGACCACCCGAGGCACAACGGAGTCGAGCCGCTCGCGATCTTCCTGCGGTCGGTGCCGTCAGCGGCGATCGTCCAGATCGACGGGCCGTCACGACCGATGTACGCGATGCGCCGCGGGCCCCAGACCGGCGCCTCTCCAGCGATGTGAAGATCGCGAGCCTTACCGCCGGCTACGGGAACGACGAAGAGCTCGCCGGGCCGTGTCGCGCTGGAACGCGAGAACAGAATCTCCCGGCCGTCTGGAGACCAGCTCGGGCTGCCGTCGTAAGCCTCGGTGGGTTGCGTCAGCTCTCGCTGGTGCCTGCCGCTCGCATCCATCACCCAGATCGTCCCCGGGCATCCGTGGCAGTTCAACCCGGCGGCATCGAGCCTGGAGTAGGCGACCGAGCGGCCGTCGGGCGACAAGCTCGGGCTGACCTCGTGCTCGCGCGTGTGAGTCAGCCGACGCAGGCCTGTCCCATCGGCCGCGATCGCGTACAGGTCGGCTGACGGCTCCCGACAGTCGCTCTGGTAGACGAGCGACCGGCCGTCGGGCGTGAACTGGACATTGCCGAACGGCGCACCACCTGCGCAGGCCGGAGCGCGGGCGACGGTCCGTCGATTGCTCCCGTTCCGTGCCGCGACCTCAAGATCGACGTTCGTCCCGGCAGGTGTTTGCCGAACCACGAGCGAGCTGTCGGCGGAGGTCTGTTGAAGATTTTGCTCCGGCCGCAACGTCTTTCCCGTGGAGACATCGACGCCTTTCCAACCCACGTCGCTCGAGATCCGCACGCGATTCTTTCCGGTCCAGACGACCGGGTTCTCGGCCCCTTGCGTGAAGATCTGGCTCGGCGCAAGCACTCGCACGCTGAGAATCGGAAGCCCGGTGCCGTTGACGCGCACCTCGAGGCGACCGGCGTTGAGGCTCGCCAACCGGCTACCACCCGGGGACCACGCAAATGCCTGACCGGGAAACGACGACAGCAAGCGGCCGTTCCTGTCGTAGACGCGGATCGTGCGTCCTCCGACACCCAGGGCGAGACGCCCCGAGCGCGACCACGCGGGATGCCGTAGCCCCTTCCCGCGGACCCGCCACACCGCGTCACCGGTCGACGTGACGATCCGCACCTCGTTCATGTTCGACGGTCCGCCAGGAAAGTGCGTGTACGCGAGGAGGTGGCCGTCGGGAGACCACAATGGAGTGTCCGCGTTGCCGCTGATCACGCGCCCGTGCCCGCCCAACCCCGTGATGTAGAGGATCTGCACGGGATAGCTGCCGGAAGCCGTTACCGCCACCCGGCGGCTGTCGGGCGACCAGCTGATCTGCGCCGCGACCGCGCCCGACTCTCCGACCGAGAACAGCCGACGCGAGATCCGACGCAGCCCGCTCCCGTCCAAGCGGACGACATAGAGCGCTGCGACGTGACCGCGATCGCTCGCGAACGCCGTCCAGCGGCCGTCAGGTGAAACGACAGGTGAGATGTCATCCGATGGGCTCCTGCTGAGGTTCAGCCGGCGTCCGCTGAGGTCGACTCGATAGATCTCACCAAAGAGCACCGGCAAACGGTCCGCCGCAAAGACGATTGGCGGTGTCGCGCCAGGGCTAGCACGGATCCCCGCTGCTGAGCGTGCAACAACGAAGATTCCAGCGGCAACCAAGAAGATGCTCATCCCGACAGGAGAAAGGGCGTGACGACGCACGACGGCAACTCTAGGACGAACGTGTACGGAGATCGTATGAACCGGCAAGCCCGAGTGCGGCAGGCAGCGCGTGCAGCGACTCGATGCGGTCGGCCTCGTCCGGGTGCAAGCCGTCGCGATCGACGAGGATCGCGCGCATTCCGAGCGCCCGCGCACCCTCGATATCGTCGCGGTACGAGTCGCCCACCATCACCGTTTCGTCGACGGCGACGCCTAGCGCCGCGAGCGCCGCTTCGAAGATCGACGGGTGCGGCTTGATGCGACCGTGCGCGAGCGAGCCACACGCAACGTCGATATCGAGCTCGTGATGCTGCGCGAACTCCTCGAGGTCGCGCTGGCCGTTCGAGATCAGCCCGATCCGCAGCCCGTGCCGGCGCATCTCCGCGAGCGCGGGCAGCGCGTCGTCGTAGAGCGAGAAGTTGTGATGCCGCTCCCAGCGGCGCACCATCTCCACCGCGCACGCGCGACAACGACCGACCTCGCCGCCCATCCCGACCATGATCTGCTCGGTGAAGAGCACCCAGACCTCCCCGTCGTGGACAAGCTCCGGATGCTGCTGCACCTCCTCGATCGCCGCGAGCCGCGCCGGCTCGTAACGCGACGGGTCGAGGGCCAGGCCGTACTCCTCGCCAAGCTGCCTGTACCCCTCCGGCCCGAGCTCCGGCCCCGGCTGGAACAGCGTGAAATCGACATCGAAGATGACTGCCTTCAGCATCGGTCGAGGATAGAGACAGCGGGAGACTGTGATGGGGACACACTGCAGCGTGTCCCCATCACGATTTCCTTCCATCGGGGTGCCCAGATTCGAACTGGGGGCCTCTCCGACCCGAACGGAGCGCGCTACCAGGCTGCGCCACACCCCGAGCCGGGAAAGGGTAGCGGCTCCACTGGAGTAGCATCGCGCCGTGGCACGCCGGGACGAGATCGTCGCGTTTGCGAACGCACTCCTCGACGTGGAGAAGTGGCAGGAGTTCACGCCACCCGGCTTGCAGGTAGTCGGCTGCGAAGAGGTGACGCGCATCGCGTGCGGCGTCTCCGCCTGCCTCGAGCTGTTCGAGCGGGCGGCGGCCACGGGCGCAGAGCTCGTCATCGTCCACCACGGCCTGTTCTGGCGGAACGAGCCGCTCGTCGTCGACCGGCGACTGCGTGGCCGGCTGGAAGCTTTGTTCGCGACGAATGTCTCGCTGTTGGCCTACCACCTCGCGCTCGACGCGCATCCGGAGGTCGGGAACAGCGCACAGCTCGCCCGACGCATCGGCGTCGCCGAGCCGCTCGAGACGTTCGCAGGCGTCGGCGTTGGCGGACGTCTCACGGTGCCGGTCTCGATCGCCGACCTCGCCACGCGCGTCCACGAGACGGTCGAGCGCGAGCCACTCTTCTTCGGCGGCGGCCCCGATCTCGTCGAGCGCATCGCCGTCTCGACAGGCGCCGCAGGCTACGACCTGATCCGCGCGGCGCACGAAGGCTATGACTGCCTCATAACGGGCGAGCCAGAGGAACCGAGCCTCCATACCGCGCGAGAGCTCGGCATCCATCTGATCGCCGCCGGCCATGACGCGACCGAGCGACTCGGCGTCCAGGCGCTAGCCGCGAGGATCGGCGACGAGTTCGGCATCCCGTGGGAGTTCATCGCCGTCGAGAATCCCGTTTGACCCGGACCTACCCCATTGGCGCTAGTCGGTTCGGTAACGCAGCAGCACGACCCCGGAGCGAAACTGCCGAGCTTCGGCGAGCCGGAGCCTCGGAACACTTGTTGCGTCATCGAACAACCGCTGGCCGCGTCCGATCACGACCGGGTAGACGAACAATCGGAACTCGTCGACGACGTTTCCCGCGATCAGGTCGGGCATAAGCGTCATGCTGCCCGTGGCGACGATGTCTTGGCCCGATCGTGCCTTCAACTCTCGTATCTCCTCCAGCAGCGGCCCCCGCAACACGGTCGTGTTCTCCCAACCGGGTTCCTGGAGCGTCCGAGAGACGACGCACTTCTGGACACGGTTCAGGTGATCCCGGATGCCCGTGGGATCGTCATGCTGCAACGGCCAGTACCCCCGCATCTGCTCGAACGTCACGCGCCCGACGAGGAGCGCGTCACTGGTGGCGGCTCCCTCGCCAACCGCCTCCATGATGTCCGACTGGTCGATCGCCTCGTCGTCACCCGATGGGCTGAACCAGCCCTCGGCCGCATCAATTACGCCGTCGAGAGTGATGTTCTGGGTGACGATCAGTTGCCTCATCGGTGCGGCACCTTCTCGCTAGGGGAATGACACCGGAGGCCTCAGGCCCGCGGTCGGTAGGTCAAGTAGACCACACCGTTCTCGTATGACTCACAGTCCGCAAGCGACAAGGTTGCGGGGCGCGCGCCGCGCGCGGACTCGCGTAGCAGGTCGCCCTCGGCGAACTGGTCGCCCGTCAATCACCTTGATGATATACCCCTAGTGGGTATACTACCCGCATGGAGCGCTCACATGGCGATGACGGATACGACCACGCGGTTTCACTGACTCGCAGTGCCGTGCAGGCGACATTGCACTGCCTGACCGGTTGCGCGATCGGCGAGGTGCTGGGAATGGTGGTCGCCACCGCCCTCGGCTGGGGAAACGTAGCGTCGATCGCCATCTCCGTTGTCCTCGCCTTCTGCTTCGGCTACTCGCTCACCTTCGGCCCGATCCTGCGAGCTGGTATCCCGCTCCGCCGCGCGGCCAGCCTGACAGCGGCGTCCGACACGCTCTCGATTACGACGATGGAGATCGTCGACAACGCGTTCATCCTGATCGTCCCCGGTGCGATTGCTGCCGGTCTCTCGGACGCGCTCTTCTGGTGGAGCCTCGCGCTCAGTCTCGTGATCGCATTCGTCGTCACCGTGCCCGTCAACCGCTGGCTGATCGCGCGCGGTCGCGGCCATGCGGTCGTCCACGGGCTGCACTAGTCCCTACCCCGATTCGCGATTGCGCATGTCTGCCCGCGGGGGTATCTTCCGAACATCATGGATCCTTTCGGGAGGCGGGCCCGTTGACCCCCGCCACGACAACCGAGCATCTGGTCGAGCCCGACCGTGCGCCTGGCGCCGGCGGGCTTTTTTGATGC
>JBBQPW010000071.1:0-9609 GCA_038216845.1 Gaiellales bacterium
CTCATAGGAGCGCTCACGAGCGGCCTCGGCGTTCTCGTGATCTCGCCGTTCCTTTGGTCGTCGGGCGCTGGCACGTTGCTCTGGGAAGGCCCGACGATTCCGGTCGTCGGCACGATCGACATCTCGACAGACGAAATCCAGCAAGCGGCGCTGAACGGCTTCCGCCTGGCGGCCGTCGGCCTGGCGTTTGCCGCGTACGCTCTGCTGCTCGACCACGATCGCCTCGTCGGCTCGGCGCGGTTCGCGCGGCGTTCGGCGCTGGCGGTCGCTCTCGCGACGCGCCTCGTTCCGACGCTCGAGCGCGATGCGATCGGCCTGCGCGAAACCGTCCGCGGGCGTGGGATCGAGCTGTCCGGCGCCCGCGGGTATGCGACGTTGCTCTCGCCGCTGGTCGCAGGGTCGCTCGAGCGGGCCTCGTGTCTCGCGGAGGCGATGGAGGCGCGAGGCTTCGGGCGTGCGGGGGCGTCGCGTCAGCCTCGGCCACGCTGGACACGGGTCGATCGGGTCGCAGTGCTCGTGGCCGCGCTCGTCGTCGCCGGAGCGGTGCTGTGGCGCTAGTCCTAGCCACCGTCGACAACCTCTCGTTCTCGTACCCGGACGGTGAGGGCGCGTTGCGGGACGTCTCGCTCTCCATCGAACCGGGCGAGATACTTGCGCTGCTCGGCCCGTCCGGCTCTGGGAAGTCGACGCTTCTTCGCGCTCTCGCTGGTCTCGTGCCGCACTTCCATGGCGGGCGCTTTGCCGGGCTCGTCGAGGTCGGAGGCCGGGATACGCGCACGACGCGTCCGGCCGAGCTGGCGGGAATCGTCGCGTCGGTCTTCCAGGATTCGGAGGACCAGGTCGTGATGGCGATCGTCGAGAACGAGGTCGCGTTCGGGCTCGAGAATCTCGGCACGGAGCCTGCCGAGATTGCGCCACGAGTCGGTGCGGCGCTCGACCGCGTCGGCGTCGCGCATCTCGCCGGGCGTCGGACCGCCGAGCTCTCCGGCGGAGAGCTGCAGCGCGTCTGCCTGGCGTCCGCCTTCGCGCTGGAGCCGCAACTTCTGCTGCTCGACGAGCCTACCTCTCAGCTCGACGAGGACGGCGCCGCGGCATTCCTCTCGGCCGTCTCGACCGCCGGGTGCGCGGTCGTTTTGTCGGAGCATCGCGTCGGACGGGCGCTCGCGCTCGCAACCCGCATTCTCTACCTCGAGGAAGGGCGTGTGGTGCTCGATGCCCCCGTCGACGAGGCGCGCGAGTGGCTCATTGCGAACCGACCCCGCTACTCGGACCGACACGATGCCAGGACGGACGAGACCTTGTGTTTCAGAAACACAAGGTCGGGGGGCGACGCGGTCGTCGAGATCATCGACGTCTCGTTCGGCTACAAGGCGGATCGGCCGGTGCTCGACGGCGTCTCGCTCACCGTCCGTCGTGGCGAGATCGTCGTGCTGGAAGGTGCCAACGGCTCGGGCAAGACGACTCTGGCGAAGCTCGCGGCAGGTCTACTGGAACCGGACATCGGCACGGTCCGCCTGACCGCTAAGGCGACGTATCTCTCGCAGGATCCCGGCCGCTATCTCGTGAAGGAGACGGCTCTCGACGAGGTGGCGCTTAGCGTCGACGGCGACCGGGCCCGTGCGGGCCGGGCTCTTGACCGCTTCGGGCTCGCGTTCGCGGCCGAGCGTCATCCTCGTGATTTGTCGAGCGGCGAGCGGGAGCGGCTCGGTCTGGCCGCCGTCTCCGTCAGCGAACCGGGTCTTCTCGTGCTGGACGAGCCGACGCGCGGTGTCGATCCTGATCGGAAGGCGGAGATCGGCGCTTGGCTCGTCGAGCAGGCGGCAGCCGGTCAGGCGGTCTTGCTCGCGACGCACGACCGTACGCTGCCGGCTCACCGGCGGGTCAGGGTCGGGGCGGAGGCTCTCGTTGCCGTCTAAGTGGATCTTCGCGTTCGCCGGTGCTGCAGCTGCGGCGTCGCTCTGGGCGGCGCTCGACCCGTCACGCGGCGGCATTGCGGTGTTGCTCGTTGCCCTGGCTGTGCTCGCCGGTGGTTTCGCCTGGCTAGAAGGCGGGACGAGCTCAGCGCGCGACCTGACGTTGGTGGCCACGCTCGGTGGTCTGGCGGCAGCGGGACGGGTGTTGTTCGCTCCGATCCCGGATGTGCAGCCGGTGACTGTGATGGTTGCCGCAGCCGGGGTTGCGCTTGGACCGCGGCGAGGCTTCGCCGTCGGTGCGTTGGCCGCCTTGGCCTCGAACTTCTTCCTTGGGCAGGGGCCACACACGCCGTGGCAGATGCTGGCATGGGGCGGCTGCGGGGTGCTCGGCGGGCTCGGACGGCGTTTTCTACGACATCGCCTGCCGTTTGCGGCCTTCTGCGTCGTGCTCGGGTTCGGGTTCGGGACGACGATGGATCTTTGGCTGTGGTTCAGCTTCTACCCGCACACCTGGACAGCCGCGACCGCAGTGCTCGGCCAGGGCTTCGCGTTCAACGTGGCGCACGCGACCGGCAACCTCGTGATCGCCCTGGCCGCCGGACCCGAGCTGAGACGCGTCCTCGAGCGGTACGAGCGCCGATCGCGGACAGAGGTCGTTTGGGCGTGAGACTGCTTCTCGCAATGGCTGTCGCGTGCCTACTCGCGGGTACCGCGGGGAGCGCGCCCACACCATTGCAGGCCGCGTCGTCCTATCTCGTCGGTGTCCAGCGATCGGACGGCGGCTTCGCGGAGACGGGTCGGCAGCCGGACACGTCGCTCACCGCTTGGGCGGCGCTCGGGCTCGTCGCCACGCGGTCGTCCCCAGACGCTCGAGCCAAGGCGCTTGCCTACCTGCGCACGCATGAGGACGATTCGGCCCAGGTCACGGATGTCGCTCTCGCTGCACTCGCGCGGCTCGCGCTCGGCGATCGGTCCGAGAACCTCCTCGTGACCTTGCGTGGCGTCCGGCCCGGAGGTCTCGTCAACGAGGAGATCTGGACGATCCTCGCGCTTCGCGCTGCCGGGGAGCCCGCGCCGGCCGCGCTTGTGCAGGACATCGTGCGGACGCAGTCCCGTGGCGGCGGCTGGTCGTGGACGCGACGCGGACAGCCGGACTCGAATGACACCGCTGCGGCGATCGAGGCGTTGCGCGCCGCTGGCGTCTTCGGTCCACCGGTCGCCCGGGGCGTCGTCGCGCTGAAGACCTTCCGGAATCGGGATGGCGGCTTCGGGCTGACGCGTGGGCGAGATTCGGACGCGCAGTCGACCGCGTGGTCGATCCAGGCGCTGATCGCCACGGGCGCGAAGCCTGCGGCGATCACGTGGCGGTTCCTCGCGAAACTCCGCCGCGCGGACGGGAGCTATCGCTATTCGGTGCGCTACGGGACGACCCCGGTGTGGGTCACCTCGCAGGTGATGCCGGCGCTCGCCGGGTTGGTGTACCCACTTCCGAGGGAGTGACGCGATCCGCCCGTCGCGCTAGCGTCCCACGCATGAGAAAACTCGCCGTCCTGTCAGCCGCCGTTCTCGCACTTGCTGTCGCTGCTGTGGCGATGGCCGCCGCGAAGGTCACCTACGACGACGTCGTGAGCGTCGGCAAGCCTGTCTCGATCACCGTCAGGACGTACCGCCCGACGGCGTTCAAGGTCCTCCTTCGCGTCCAGACGATAGGGCGCACGCAGCTCTTCCTCACCGGCAAGCACGCCCCGAAAGGTGGCGCGCTAATCGACACGAAGACCTATGCGTGCGAGGGCGCCGCGGGCTCGTACTACTGCAAGGCGTCGTACGAGACGCTACCGGCCGGCACCTACACGTGGCGAATCGTTCGTGTGTCCGGGCCGACGGAGAACACGACCCTCACGGTTCGCTGGTAGCCGCGAGCGGTTTCGACCACGAGAGCTCGGTTGTACAGGTGCGATAGCCGAGCTTGCGGTTGATCGCGAGCATCGCCGCGTTCGTCGTATCGTTGCCCGTGTAGACAACGGTGCAACCGAGCTCCGCAGCGCGGGCGAGCGAGGCCCGTTTGGCGACCGTGGCGAGACCACGGCCGCGATACTCGGGGAGCGTGCCGGTGCCCTTGTTCATTCCCCGGCCAGAGGACGGATCGATATGGAGCATCGTCGTGGCCGCAGCGGTACCGTCGACGAGCACGACCATGGATGCCTCGTGGGCGAGGGACGGATGGCGGAAAAATCGCTGGAGCCAGTAGTTGTAGGGCATTACGTCGAAGTGCGCCTCACCAGGCTCGTCGAGGAACGCAGTTGCATCGACGTGATGGATCGGCGTGGGGTCGTCGTAGAACGTCGAATAGGGCCGAATCTCGACTCCGTTGGGGGGCACGGGCGGCTTGATCATCCCGGGGTCGACGCTAAGAATTTCGGCAGAGCCCTTTTCCGTGTAGCCCTTGGCGATCGCGAACGCCCGCGTTGCCTCGTCGCTTCGCGCATGGACGAGCAGTTTCGTGATCCCGATCTCGGAGGCGTGCGCTTCTGCAACCTCGAGCAGGGCCGTGCCGAGTCCGCGCGTGCGGTGATTCGGGTGCACGTTGACATCGAGCCAGCCGACGCCGGGCTCCGATGTCTCGATCATGCGCGAGGCCACAGCCCAGCCGACGATCTCGTCGGCTCGCTCGACGGCCCACCATTTGCGTCGTGCCTCCGGCGGCGAGCTCTCCCAGTTGTGACGGAACCCCGCCGGGGTGAAGACGAACTCCGGGTTCACGAGCGCCAGAAGCGCCACCGCGCGGTCTGAGTCGTGGATGCTCGCTTCTCTCAACACTGCGTGAGGATAACCCACTGGACACCTAGGACTGCTAGGTATACTCTTCGGTCATGCCGCGCGAAGTGCTCAAGGGCCACGCCGATCTGCTCGTCCTCGCGGCGCTCGCAGAGGGGCCGGCGCACGGGTACGCGATCGTCGAGATGGTTCGCGAGCGGAGCGCTGGAGCGTTCGACATGGCCGAGGGCACCATCTACCCGGCGCTCTACCGGCTCGAGCGACAGGGGCTGCTCGCGAGTTCGTGGTCGGACATCCACGCCAGGCGACGGCGGGTCTATCGCCTGACGCGTCGCGGGCGAGGCGAGCTGACGCGGCAGCGGAACGAGTGGGGCGGATACGTGACTGCGATGCGAGCGGCGCTCGCGTGATCGAGTGCGCTCTCGACGAGCTCGCCGCGGCGCTCCACCAAGACGGGGTTCGAGGCAGGGCCGGTCGACGTGTGTTGGCCGAGGCGCGCGATCATCTGGAGGAAGCGGCAGCCCGGGTAGGGGAAGTTGATGCGATTCGCGCGTTTGGGTCGCCACGCGAGCTCGCTGGCATCGTTGCGGCCGAGGTCGCAACCACGGCTACGCGGTCGGCCGCGTTGTCGGCCTTTGCGGTGCTCGGGCTCGCAGGCCTCGTGTACGCGGTTCTCTTCTTGACGATTCCGCTTGCGGGTTCGCCGGACATCTTCGGCGGCAGCATCCCGGGACTCGGGATCGTGGCGTTCGTCGGAGTCGTCTTCGCTCCTCAACTCGCGTTTGTCTCGGGCTGCCTCGCGTTGCTCAGGGTGATTCGCGTGAGGCGCCGGGGTGCTCTCGGCACAGACGAGCTTCGTCAGCAGCGGTGGCGCACGGGGCTCGCAATCGGCGCGGGTGCGACGACATTCGTGTCGCTTGCTCTTGCGGCTCTGGATTTCCGGCGCGACCTCGCAGGCTGGTGGGTTGCAGGGACGCTTGCTGCGAGCGCGGTCGTCGTGCTTGCCCTCGCGGCCGTCGCCGCGACGAGTGTCCGCTCTCGCCGCCCGCGTGTTAGCGCGACCGGGACGGCGGACGATGTTTTCGACGATCTTGCGCCCGCGCTCGGTCTGACGGCGTTGAGAAGGCTCGCGTTGCCGGGTCATCCATGGCGTTTTGCCGTTCTCGTCGCCGTTGCTGCGGCCGTTCCGGTCGCGCTCGGCGGGGTCGTCGGCGGCGATCCGTTCGACGGTCTCCTTCGCGCAACGAGCGAGATCGTCGCGGTACTCGCGTGCTTCGGCATTTTCGGGCGCCCGCTCGGGCTGCGCCGCTCGTAGCTACACAGGTCGTCGAGCAAGGGCGACCAAGCCCGTGCCGAGCCGCGTGCCCGCGAACGGCCGTTGCAGCATCCGGAACGGCGTCGCGACCGCTCGCGTAATCGGTGCGGCCGAGTCCGGCGGTTGGAGCCAACGGCCGCTGGCCGCAGTGCGGTCGCACATCGAGCCGGCCGTCTCGAGCCGCTTGGCGAGTAGGTTACGCGCTGCCTCGAGGGCGTAGCCGACCGGGAAGCCGTAGATGATCACCGCCGAGTCGACGAGACCGACGCGCGCGAAAAGTCCGGAGATGTCATCACGCTCGTAGCGTCGGTAGTGCCCGGCCTTCCGATCGGCGGCAGCCATCCGGTGGCGTCCAGCCGGGACGCTGACGAGTAGCCAGCCGCCCGGGCGGATCCTCGAAACCCATTCTGTGGCCGCGCCGACGTCGTCGTCGATGTGCTCGAGCACCTCGAAGGCGCAGACGAGATCGAACACCTCATCGGACGGAAGCGCGCTGAGGTCGCCGTTCACCATCGCGCGTGCGCCCGCCTGCGCGAATCGGGAACGCGCGGTGGCGAACGACGTCGGGTCGGGCTCCAGCCCCGTATACGCGTAGCGACTCGCGAGCATCACGCCGACGGCACCTTGGCCGGCACCGATCTCCAGAATCGACTGGACATCTGTTGTCCGTTGCAGCTGTCGGAGAATCGCGTCGTAGCGCAGCCAGGCGTGGAGGGACAAGGCTGGCGTCATCGTCGGAAGGCAGCCGCGGGCCCGGGAGCCGCAGACGGCCCGGGCCCATCGGCCCCCGCGGGATTCTGCTCCCGCGTATCTGCCGAGTCAACACACTGGCAACAATCGGCGCCTGCGGACCCGGCCGCTAGCATCGACGGGTGGCCGCTGTGGAGTCGCCGGAATACCTCGCGTCGCTGAACGAGCCGCAACGAGAGGCGGTTCTCCATACCGAAGGGCCGTTGCTCGTCATCGCGGGCGCGGGGTCCGGAAAGACGCGCGTCCTCACGCATCGGGTCGCGTACCTCGTGCGCGCGTGCGGTGTGAGGCCGAACGAGGTCCTCGCCATCACGTTCACGAACAAGGCCGCGGGGGAGATGCGCGAGCGGCTGGAGCTGATGCTCGGCCGTGTCGTCCGCGCGATCTGGATTCTCACGTTCCACGCCGCGTGCGGGCGGATCCTGCGTGCCGAAGCGCCGAGACTCGGTTACCGCTCCAACTTCACGATCTACGACCAGGCCGACCAGATCCGCGTGGTCAAGGCGTGTCTGGCCGAGCTCGATCGCGATCCAAAGCGCTTCACACCGCGCGGCATCCACTCCCAGATCTCGAACGCCAAGAACCAGCTGCTCGGGCCGGATGCGTACACGGCGCGCGTCTCGTCGTTCTACGACCAGACGGTCGCCGAGGTGTACGAGCTGTACCAACGGAAGCTGTTTACCTCGAATGCTGTCGACTTCGACGATCTCCTGCTGCTCGTCGTCGAGGTGTTGGAACGGTTCCCGGAGGCGCTAGAACATTGGCAGAAAGCGTTCCGGTACATCCTCGTCGACGAGTACCAGGACACGAACCACGCGCAGTACCGGCTTCTGCAGCTGCTCGCCGCCGAACACCAGAACGTCTTTGCCGTCGGAGATCCGGACCAGTCGGTTTACTCATTTCGTGGAGCCGACATCTCGAACATCCTCGACTTCGAGCGGGACTTCCCCGGCGCCCGGACGATCGCGCTCGAACAGAACTACCGCTCGACCAACTCGATCCTCGGGGCTGCGAACTCGCTGATCGAGAACAACCGCGAGCGGAAGCCGAAGCGGCTCTTCTCCGAGCTCGGCGAGGGCGATCCGGTGCAGGTGATCGAGGTCGAGGACGAGCACGCCGAGGCGCGATTCGTCGCGGCCGAGATCGCGCGGCTCGTGGAGGATGGGACGTCGGCGAGCGAGATCGCGGTCTTCTACCGCACGAATGCCCAGTCACGGGTGCTGGAAGACGTGCTCGTGCGGCAGGATGTGCCGTACCAGGTGATCGGCGGCCCGCGGTTCTACGAGCGGGCCGAGATCAAGGACGCCGTCGCGTATCTCTCGGTGCTCGACAACCCCGACGACGCCGTCTCGCTGTTGCGGATCGCGAACCGGCCGCGGCGCGGGATCGGCGATACCTCGCTGCAGCGCCTGGTCACGCACGCCGACACGGTCGGCGGTTCTCTCTGGCAGTCGATGGCCGATCCCGAGGCGGCAGGTGTCGGAACCGCCGCGGTCAAGGCGCTGCGCGGTTTCCGGACGACGATGGAGTCGCTGATGGCCGCAGCCCAGGAGCTTCCGCTCGACGAGCTCGTCGAGGCGGTGCTGCAGCGCAGCGGCACGATCGAGGCCTACGAGGCCGAGCGGACGATCGAGGCCCGTGGCCGGATCGAGAACCTGCAGGAGCTGGTCGGCGTCGCCCGGGAGTATCGCGAGCAATCCGAGAGCCCGTCGCTCTCCGAGTTCCTGCAGTCGATCTCGCTCGTCTCCGACCAGGACGGGATCGAGGACGACCGCGGCATGGTCACGCTGATGACGCTGCACAACGCGAAAGGGCTCGAGTTCCGGGCCGTCTTCATGATCGGCATGGAGGAGGGGATCTTCCCGCACTCTCGCTCCATTGAGGAACAAGGAATCGAAGAGGAACGACGCCTCGCCTATGTGGGCATGACGCGCGCGATGGCGAGACTGACGCTGACCCATGCGATGGCGCGTTCGCTCTACGGGCGGCGCGAGTACAACCTCGGCTCGCGCTTCCTCGACGAGCTGCCCGAATCCGCCGTGCGCGAGCGACTGCGTCCGGCGTCGTGGACGTCCTACGCGTCGCCACGCATCGCGGCACCGACGCGCGAGGCCCGCGACGTGCCGTCGCTCCAGACCGGCGACTCGGTGCGGCATGCGTCTCTCGGGGAGGGCGTCGTGACGAGGATGGAGCCGGGTGGCGTCGTCACCGTGCGCTTCGCGGACGATGGCAGCGAGCGGAAGCTGATGCTCGAGTACGCGCCGCTGGAGAAGATCGCCTAGCTCGATCGATCGGTCAGGATGAGTCCGGAAGCTCGCTCGCGCGAAAGGCTGACCGGAACCTGACCCGAGTGGATACGGTTGCGCGATGCCGTTCCGTGTCCGCGTTGCGCGCGATCTCGACGAATATCGCAAGGCCGTCTCGGTCATCGGTCACTACTTCGGCTGGGAACCGACCGCCGAGGATGTCGAGCGCTTCTCGCGCCTGCTTCCGCCCGAGCGGCTGCATTGCGTGTTTGACGGGGCGGCGATTGTCGCCGGCGCGGCTACCTCACCCCCCTGATGGGGGAGAGGAAATGAATGATAAACCCAGTCCGGCGGAGCGCTCCAGTGAGGCGGGCTCACGCCACTTTGAAGCCGTCATCAGTGGCCGCTTTGGTGGCAAAGGAGCCTACGTTCTCCTCAAACTGCTCAAAGTTGCGCAGGCTGCTGACGCAACAATCGAAAATCGGCTTGCCATCCGCGCCTTTGAGCGAGAGCACGTGGCGGATCAAAGCCCGTCCGGGTTTTCCTTCGGCCTTCAATTCTTTCTGCCGGTCGCCATCATTGCGCATATGGCGCCTGCTATGTTCAAACA
>JBBQPW010000072.1:0-9583 GCA_038216845.1 Gaiellales bacterium
GCGCACATCCCACGTGAGCCGAACTTCGAGTTCGTCTACCACGACATGGTGGAGCACATCGAGATCGACGAGCCCGTCGACTTCGTCTACCACCTCGCTGCACTGGCAAGCCCGATCGACTACATGCGCCTGCCCTTGCACTCGCTTAAGGTCGGCTCCTACGGAACGCACAACGCGCTTGGCCTCGCGAAGCACAAGCGCGCGCGCTTCCTGATCAGCTCGACAAGCGAGGTCTACGGCGACCCGCAGGTGCATCCGCAGCCGGAGACCTACTGGGGCAACGTCAACCCGATCGGCCCGCGGGGTGTCTACGACGAGGCGAAGCGGTACGCCGAGGCGCTGACGATGGCGTACCACAGTCAGCAAGGCGTCGACACGGCGATCGCGCGGATCTTCAACACGTACGGACCGCGAATGCGGCGCAACGACGGGCGCGCTTCGGTCACCTTCCTCAGCCAGGCGCTCGAGGGCAAGCCGCTCACGGTCTTCGGCGACGGCAGCCAGACGCGGAGCCTCTGCTACGTCAACGACCTGATCCGCGGCTTGATTCTGCTCGCCGAGTCGAACGAGCACCTGCCGGTCAACATCGGTAACCCCGACCACGAGGTGACGATGCTCGAGCTCGCCGAGACGATCATCCGCCTCACCGGCTCGGACAGCTCGATCGCGTTCGCGGCGCTTCCAATGGACGATCCGAGGATCCGTCGCCCGGACATCACCCGAGCCCGTGAGGTGCTCGGTTGGGAGCCGGAGATCGATCTCGCGGAAGGGTTGCGACGGTGGCTCGTCGCGCTCGGGCACGAGCCCGCCGGGTCGTGATCTAGTTCGCGAAGGACTCGGGTGCGTCGCACGCTCGGAGGAACAGCTCGTCGTCGATGTTGCGCCCCGTGACCACGAGGACGACGGGTTCTCTGGCGCCGGTGACGTAGTCGAGGGCGGCGAGGCTCGCCGCTGCCGAGGCTTCCACGCGGATCCCGACCTGCGCGAAGCGGCCGATCGCGAGTGCCAGCTCGCGCTCCGAAACGCGCACCATCTGCTCGACGACAGGCTGGATGCGCCCGACCGCGTACGGGATCGCTACGCGTACCGCGAGGCCGTCCGCGATCGTTGCTCCGCTCGACGTCTCTCGCACGGCGCGGGCATCGAAGCTGTCTGCCATCACAGGCGCATCCTTCGCCACCACGCCGACAACCTCCCAGCCGGAGCTAACGAGCGCCTCGCCCACCCCACCGATCAAGGCGCCGTTGCCCACGGGGACGATCACGGAGCCGGATCGCTCGTTCGACTCACGCGCGATCTCCTCGCCGATCGCGCGGTAGCCGACGAACTGGGCGGGCTCGGCGCCGTCGACGAACAGCGGCAGTTCGTACTCCTTCGCGTACGCAGCCGCCGCAGCTTTCGCTTCGTCGAAGTCGGCACCCACTTGGCGTAGCTCAGCACCGAGCGACCTGATCCGGGAGAGCTTCGCCTCGGTCGCCTGCTCGGGAGCGAACACGCTCGCGTTGAGCCCGAGCTCCCGCGCTGCCCACGCCGTAGCAGCACCGTGGTTGCCGGTGGACGCCGTGACCACGGTCGTCGCGCCAGCGGCCCGGTACTCGCGAAGTACCGGCAGCGCCCCACGCCATTTGAAGGCGCCGAGCTCGTGCAGGTCCTCCCGTTTGAGGTAGATCTCACGGGCACCAAGCGCGGCCGGAGCCCGCTCGAGCGGCGTCACGAGCCGAACGACGCGCGACGCTCGGCGTCCGCTGCGTCGACGAGGTGTCCGTCCCGCTCGACGTAGCCGCCCTTGCCGCCGACGACCAGGAGCACGAGATCGTCGGTCGGGCTCGCGTTCGAAACCTTGCGAGGCGTTTTCGACTCGACGTGTACGAGTCCGCCGGCGCGCAGTTCACGTACCAGGCCGTCGACCTCGACGCGAGCCGTGCCCGCGTGCACGAAGTACAGCTCGTCCTGCTCGTCGTGGTAGTGGAGAAAGCCCTCGTAGCCTGGCGGGAACACGACGGCGTTGACTCCGAACGCCGTCACACCGAGCCCACGCCGGACCTTCCGGAACCCGTATCCGTCGCCGAGGTCGTCAAGCGAGCTGAAGCTGTGGCCCATGCCTACCTCCTTGACTGGCGTTCCATGGTCTCGCGATATAGCCGGTCGATGTCGTCGAGCAGTCGACCCACGCCGTAGCGCTCCAACACCCGCTTACGACCGGCTGCGCCGAGCCGTCGGCCGAGGTCGGGATCGGCGGCGAGCTGCGCCAAACGCTCAGCGAGCCCGGACGTGCTGCCAGGTGCGACGAGGAAGCCGTCGACGCCATCACGGACGACATCGGGCACGCCGCCGACCTCGTAGGCAACGACGGGCTTGCCAGCGGCCAGCGCCTCGATCACGGTCACCGGCGTGCCCTCGTTCCCCGACGGGAGTGCCACCGCATCCATTGCGGCATACCAGGGCGCGACGTCGTCCTGATAGCCGAGAAACAGGCAGTGTCGGACGAGGTGCAGGTCGTGTGCGCGTTGCTCGAAGCCGACACGGTCAGGCCCGTCGCCGACGACGAGCAGGCCGGCGTCGACTCCTCCTGCCCTCAGCTCTGTCAGTGCCGCTAACAGGTCTTGCGTCTGCTTGACGCCGGTCATCCGCCCGACCCAGCCGACGACGAAGCGGTCGGGCGGGATCCCGAGCTGTCGGCGCACCTCGTCCCGAGGTACCGACGTGGCGACGCGCTGCTCCAGCTCGATCCCGAGCCGAACGACGGCGAACTTCTCTGCCGGCGCGATACCGAGCCGCACGAGGTCGTCCCGCACTTCGGGGCTGACGGCGACGAGCACCGTCGTCACCTTTGCGAGAAGCCGTTCGAGCACCCGGAAGACCGCCGACTTCGTAGGCCCGAAATAGCCGCGCAGGACATGGCCGTGGAAGGTGTGGACGACGATCGACGGGCGCGCGTCTCCGGCGAGGAGCGCGGCGACGCGGCCGACCGTACCCGCCTTCGCGGTGTGCGTGTGCAAGATCGTCGGCCGCACCTGCCGGATCAGCCGCGCGAGCCGGACGATCGCCAGTGCGTCGTGCAGCGGCGAGATCTCGCGCGACAGCCCCGGCAGCGCCACCACCGGAGCACCAGCCTCCTCGGCGATGTACGCCATCGACTCCTCGCCACGCGCGATCGTGCCCGCGACGAGCGTCGTGTCGTAGCCGCGCAGTGTCAGTCCGGCCGAGAGATACGCGACGTGGAGCGCAGGCCCGCCGACGTTCAGGCGGGCGATGACGCGGAGGATCGAGACCCGCTCGCCTGAAATCGGGGCGGCTGCGTCAGCCGTCATCGCGGAGCGCCTCGACCGTCCGCCGGAGACCCTCCTCCAGCCCGACAGTCGGCTCGAAGCCGAGGGTCTCGCGCGCGGCGGTGATGTCTGCCCACGAGTCCCGGATGTCGCCCGGCCGCGGCGGCAGGAACTCCTTCGCGACCTGCTTGCCGAGAAGGCGACCGATCGTGTCCGCGACATCGTTGACACTGCCAGGGCTTCCGGCCGCGACGTTGAAGATCCGGCCGTTGGCCTCGGCGACCTCGGCAGCGCGCATCGTGGCGTCGACGACGTTGGCGACGTACGTGAAATCGCGCGACTGGCCGCCGTCGCCGTGAATCGTGATCGGGCGCCCTTCGGCGATCGCGGTGACGAAGAGCGGCACCACCGCCGCGTACTGCGAGAACGGGCTCTGCTGCGGCCCGAAGACATTGAAGTAGCGCAGCACAACCGTCTCGAAGGAGTCGTAGACGCGGCTGAAGCTGATGCAGTAGCGCTCGGCCGCGAGCTTCGCGACACCGTAGGGCGAGATCGGATCCGGCGGCGAGCTCTCCGGCACGGGCAGCTCGCGTCGCGTGCCGTAGACCGACGAGCTCGACGAGTAGACGACCCGCCGAATGCCTTCGTCGCGCGCGGCGAGGAGGACGTTGAGCGTGCCCTCTACGTTGACTGCGCTCGACGTCAGCGGATCCTGCACCGAGCGCGGAACCGAGCCGAGCGCACCGAGGTGGAACACGGTCTCGACGCCGCGAACCGCCGCGTGGACGCGCTCGTAGGAGCGCAGCTCGCCTTCGACCACCTCGACATCGAGGCCGTCCAGATTGGCTCGATTGCCGGTAGCGAAGTTGTCGAGCACGCGCACGGCGTCGCCGCGCTCGAGGAGTGCGCGCACGAGGTTCGAGCCGATGAACCCGCCGCCGCCGGTGACGAGAACGCGTCTACTCACGGGGCCCTCTCCGCGACGACGTGGAAGTTGGCGTGCAACGTTCCCGGGCCGGGGGTGCGCAGTTTCGACGAGTGACCGTCGACCGCTTCGGCGAGCGTGTTCAGCGCCGCGATAACGGGTTTCGCGACGACGCCGAGATGGAGGCGGCGGGCGGCGAGGTCTATGTACATGTTCACGAGCATCGCGACGCAGGCCGTGGTTCCGGAGGCCGGGGACACCCTAACGGAGGCCCACTCGCCGTTCTCGCGCACGATCTTGTCGAGGCCGGCGTGCGTCCAGCGCCAGTAGTCGGCCGGAGACGGGTGGTAGACCTGCACGCCGTGCGTCGAGAGCAGCAGCCTGCCGCCGGGAGCGGTCGCGCGGTGCAACTCGGAGATCGCTTGTGACGGATCGTCACAATGTTCCAGCACCTGGCTGCAGAGGACGACGTCGAAGCTGCCGTCCTCGACGGGAAGGTTCTCGACCGAGCCCTTCAGCTCGGCGCGCGGGTTGTCGACCGGGTCGACTCCCGTGTACGACGCGACGTACGGCGCGAACAAGGGCTCATACGGCTTCTGACCGCAGCCGACGTCGAGCAGGCGATACGCGCCGAGGTCGTCGTAGGCGCGCTTGGCCTCGTCGCGAAGCCAGCGGGCAAGCGGAGCGCGAACCGCGTAGGTCGGCATCGTCCGTGGCGGATCGAGGCGCGAGTCACTCATGTGCCGAGACCAACCCGAAGCCGAGCCACGTGAGTGCGGCGAGGGGGATTCCGGGGACGATCCCGAGGCCGTTCCACACGCCGGCGGCGACGAGAAGCCATGCGATCCCAACGAGCGCCAGCGACGAAGTAGCCGCTGCGCGCGTACCAATCCATAGTGCCGCTCCGAAGAGCAGGCCGAGCACCGCGAGCCCGATGACGCCCAGGTCGGCCAGTGTCTGGATGTAGAGGTTCTGCACTCCCCAAGGGTTGATGGGTGACGGAAAGGCCGCATCAGGCTGGTCGGGGAAGCGGTGGTGTGTGGCGGCAAGCTGCGGGCCGTAGGCGAACTCGTCGCTCGAAGCCTGATAGCCGACGCCCGTGACGGGCTCCGTCAGGAAGATCTTCAGGCCGATGTAGCCGAGCACCGTCCGTTGCGCATAGCTCTCGACCGCGCCCGGCGTCGGATTGCGGGTGAGGCCGAGGAACGCGGCGAAGTCCTTCAACGCGGTGCCCCGCATCGCAGAGGTGCCGAGGGTCACGAGCAGCGCAGCCGTGACGATGACTGCAGTCGCACGCCGCGTGAGACGCCGTCGCCGGTGCCCGACGTGTCCGACCGCGGCGACCGCGAGCCAGACCCCGACCACGGCGGTCAGGGCGCCGGAGACGACGATCCCCAGTCCGCCCGCAGCAACGGCGATGATCGTCCAGCGGCGATCGAGAACGGCGTCGTCGCGGAGCGTCGAGTGACTGTCCCTCGACTGTCCCTCGACTGTCCCGTGACAGTCGAGGGCGATTGCGACGAAGCCGAGGACGAGCAGCGCTCCGGACAACGCCGCGAAGTCGTGATAGCCGAGGAACGAAGGCTCGCGCTCGGCGGGTCGATGCCCGAGGAACTGGTGCACGAGTCCGACGTACTGGAGGACGCCCCAGGCGGTCGCCGCGACTCCCCAGGCGACTAGCGCGTGCAAGGGTAGCGCCGCAGTTTTCAGTCGTGGGATGAGCAGTGCCACGGCGGGCGCGAGCGTCGCGTACTCGCAGAACTTCAGCGCCGAGACGAGGCGCGCGTGCCAGTCGTATGGTTGGTCGCGCAGCAGCGGGTACGAGATCGAGACGAGAACGAGAACGAGCAAGACGGCAGCGGCGATCCAGATTGGCCGACCGCGACGCAGCGGGGCGAGCCCTGTCCGGCGTGCGGTCGCGATCGCCGCCAGCGCCACTGCGAGCACGGCGAGATCGGAGAGCGTGATGCTGACGTGTGTGCCCCCGGCGGCGAACCCGAGGTCGGGCTGGT
Source organism: Gaiellales bacterium (assembly GCA_038216845.1). Taxonomy (GTDB): domain Bacteria; phylum Actinomycetota; class Thermoleophilia; order Gaiellales; family Gaiellaceae; genus Gaiella. Next base: position 6,207 of record JBBQPW010000072.1, read on the forward strand.
AGCGCGAGTGGAGGAAGATCAGTGGAAGCGCCGCCGCGAGAACGAGGCCACCGGCGGAGAGGTTCGCCCGCGGCCACGAGCTCGGGACTTGAGGGGCCGCCAAGGCGCCCACTATACTGGCCGTTTGCCCAGTATCACCTCGCAAACGGCTCATATGCACGGTGTTTGCTGAGGACTCGTTGACTCCTCGTTCCACACGTCAGCGCGGCGTCCGATGAACGCCCGGCGGCTTGCGACCGCGGGCGGGCTCTACGCCGCAGTCGCGTTCGGGCTGCTCGGGACATGGGTAGCAACCCGCGAGCTGAGCAAGACCGAGTTCGGGCTTTTCGCGACTGCGCTCGCTGCCGCCGGATTGTTCGAGTCGCTGCTCGACCTCACCGTCGAGGAATCCCTGACGAAATACGGCTTCCGGTACATCGCCGGGGAGGACTGGGGGCGTTTGCGTCGTCTCTTCGGCGTGGCGATCCGGTTGAAGGCGCTCGGCGCGCTCCTCGCACTCGTGACGCTCCTGGTTGCTGCTGCGCTTGTCAACGACAACCTCCGCGCCCTGCTGCTCGTGATCGCGGTGCTGCCACTCGTTCAGACGCAGGAGGACGTTGCCGCCACCTCGCTCCTGTTGCGCAGCCGCTACGACATTCGTGCGGGCTTCCTTGTTCTCTCGGCAGTGCTGCGACTCGCCGGAATCGCGGTCGGCGCCCGCTACGGGCCGACAGAAGCGGTGGTCGGGATGATTGCAGCACAGGTCGCCGCGACCGCGGCAATCTCGGTCGCGGGATTCGTGGCGTTTCGCCGCTTCCCCGGAGCTCCCGCTCGGCCGCTCGCCGACGATCGCCGCGAGATCGTGTCGTTCGTCGCTCAGTCGAGCGTTGCGACCGGGATCATCTCGCTCCGAACGATGCTGCCGCCGATCCTGCTCGGGTTCGCGGCCGGCACGACCCAGGTCGGCTTGTTCCGGGTCGCCCAGGCTCCGCAGAGCGGATTGACCGCGGCAAGCTCACCGGTGCGTCTGATCCTGCTCACCGAGCAGACCCGCGACTGGGAGCACGGCCGGGAGCGGAGCGTGCTCGCGGGGGTGCGTCGCTACTCGCTTGCCGCCTTCGGCCTCATGGCAGTTGCGGTGCCGCTCTTCTACTGGGCGATGCCCGATCTCGTCCGGATCGTGTTCCCGAAGTACCGTGACGCGACGACCGCAGCCCGCGTCATGCTCTTCGCGGCTGCACTTCAGTTCATCTACGGCTGGTCGAAGTCGTTGCCGGTGTCGATCGGGAAACCCCGGTTGCGTATCTGGGCGCACGGGATCGAGACGGTCGTGCTGGTTCCGCTGGTCGTCGTTTTCGCCTGGAAGTGGGGCGTGACCGGGGCTGCGGTGGCGGTCCTCGTCTCTACTGCGGTGTTCGTTGGCACCTGGAGCGTCTTCTTGCTTCGGGTGCGAGGTGAGGTTGCCTCGCGCGCGACGACGGCGGCCGCCTCGTGAGAGTGCTGATCGTCTCCGGGATTTGGCCGCCTGATCTCGGCGGGCCTGCGAGTCACGCGCCGGAGCTCGCCGGGTTCCTGCGCGCGCACGGCCATGTTGTTGAGGTCGTGACCATGGCGAGCTCGGCTCCCGCGAAGGAGGCGTACTCGGTGCGGTGGGTGTCACGTGGGCTTCCCGCCGGCATTCGGCATCTCGCCGGAGTCGCTGCGATCGCGCGCGGTGCGCGCTCCTCGGATGTCGTCTACGCGACGAGCATGACGCGGCGAGCAACGCTCGGTGCCGCGATTGCCAGGCGCGCCCTCGTACTCAAGTTGACGGCTGACGAGGCCTACGAGCGGGAGCGGCGCGGCGGGCGATTCGAGGGTGACCTCGATGCGTTCCAGCACCATCGCGGCGGGTTGCGCGTGGCGCTGCTCCGGCGAACGCGCACCTGGGCGGTGCGGCGCGCGCGGCACGTCTTCACGCCGAGCGCGTATCTGCGGCAGCTGGTCATCGGCTGGGGGATTCCCGCACAGGGCGTGAGCGTCAGCCCGAACCCCGCGCCCGAGGTGCCGGCGATGCCCTCGCGTGACGAGCTTCGTGGTGAGTACGGGCTCGAAGGGCCAACGCTTGCGTTCGCCGGTCGGCTGATGGCTGCGAAGGCGCTCGATGTCGCGCTGTCGGCGATGGCGCTCGTCGCGGAGGCATCGCTCGTGATCGTCGGCGACGGACCGGATCGAGCCGCTCTCGAACGCCAAAGCGACGATCTCGGCCTCGGTGGGCGCGTTCGCTTTCTGGGTGGGATGGCGCGCGAGGGCGTCCTTCGGGTCTTCCGCGCGGCCGATGCCGTTCTTCTCTCGTCGCGTTGGGAGAACTTCCCGCACGTGATCGTCGAGGCGCTCGCCGTCGGGACGCCGGTGATCGCGAGCGCGGTCGGCGGCGTCCCGGAGGTCGTACGGGACGGCGAGAACGGGTTGCTCGTGCCGGCCGGCGACGCGGACGCGCTTGCCGGCGCGATTCGTCGAATGCTGGGCGACGACGAGCTTCGTGCACAACTCGCCGCCGCGTCGGCGCCGTCGGTCGAGTCGTACTCGGCGGAGCGACTCCTCGGCCAGATCGAGGCCGAGCTCCTCAAGGCCACACGATGAAGCGCCGCTTGCTGATGGTCGGACGCACGCGATACGACCTGCCGCTCTCGGAGACGCTGGAGCGCAAGTTCTCCGCGCTCGACGCGGAGCTCGATGTGCGCGTGCTCGCGACCGCGCGTCGCGTAAGCGCGGCCGATCCACGGTTCAAGCTGTACCGGCCGTTGCCGGTCGGTCCGCTGGAGGGTGCGGCGTTCTATGCGCTGCTCCCGTTCCGGGTCGCACGCGAACTGCGTGCGTTCCGGCCGGACGCCGTTCTTGCACAGGGCGGGCAGGAGGCAGCGCTCGTCCTGCTCGGGCGGGCACTGGCCAGGTCGCCGGCGAAGGTCATCCTCGACGTCCATGGCGACTGGCGCGCGCCCACGCGTCTCTATGGATCGCCCGCGCGGCGGCTGCTCGCGCCGGTCGGCGATGTGCTCGCGCGGATCGCGGTGCGCCGCGCCGATGCCGTGCGGACGATCTCCGCGTACACGAGCGGGCTCGTTCGAGCCGAGGGCGTCGAGCCGGCAGCCGAGTTTCCGGCGTTCATGGACCTCGAGCCGTTCGTCGCGACACCACCGGCGCCGCTGCCGGAACGGCCGACGGCGCTCTTCGTCGGTGTCCTCGAGCGGTACAAGGCGATCGACGTGCTCGCCGAGGCGTGGCGCGCTGTCGCCGAACGTGTTCCGGCGGCCCGTCTGCGGATCGTCGGGAGCGGCTCGCTGAGCGCGGTCGCCGATGCGCTCGTCGGCGAGTTCCCCCGGACCGTGACGTGGACGCGCAGCGCGCCGACTAGCGAG
>JBBQPW010000073.1:0-9575 GCA_038216845.1 Gaiellales bacterium
CGATCGGTTGATCGGCGAGGCACGCGAGCAGGCGGTACGCGAAGCATCACAGACCGAGATCGTCAAGCTCGCAGAGCGCCAGTCGCAGGACATCGTCGACGAGGCGCGGCGCTCGGCCCGCGAGACGCGGCTCGAGATGGAGGACTGGGCGGACGGGATTCTCTCGACGCTCGAGGTCAACCTCGACAAGTTCCTCGGCGCTGTGAAGCGTGGTCGCGAGCGGTTGCACGAACGTTCTCAGGAGACTGTGGTTGCCGGGATAGGCCCGACCGACCGGGAGCTCGACGGCGACTCGTACGTCTAGTCGGGATGGGGCTCCGCCCCATCCCGACTAAAGAAGACCGCCTCGGTGACTAGCCCGTCGCTGTCCGCACCTGGACGAGCCTGCGCGTTCCGACGCCGGCGAGCGGATTGTCGCCGGTTCGCCGGGCCCGGATGAAGAACTGCACTGAGTGGCGCGCTTTCAGTGGGAAGTCCGCTCTCAGCAGAACCTGGAAGATCGCGAACCCGTTCTGCGCGGTTGCGAGCTCCGGTGGCGTCGAGGTCAGGATCGGGACCGAACGGATGAATACGAGCGCGTCCCGTACGACATAGCCGCGGGTGTCGATAACGTGCACGCTGATCTCGAGCGGCGTGCTCCGTGACCGGATCGGGTTCGGGTTGAACTTCACGCTGTCGACGATCAGCCGCTGATCGGCAGGGACACTCGTGACCGGGATCGAGACCTTCCCGTCCGGCAGGGTGATGGCGCCTGGCGGCAACGAGCCGCCGCCTCCACCTCCGCCGCCGCCTCCGCTCGAGACGACGACGTCAGTTGTCGCCGAATCGACTGCGTTCGCGCCTGCGCTGTTTGTGGCGGTTACGCGCACCTTGAGGCGTTTGCCGACATCGCCCGAGTCCACGACGCGCGTCGGCCCTGTTTCACCGCTGATCGGGCTGCAGTTGTTGCTGTTCGTATCGCAGCGGTACCACTGATCGGCAAACGTGATCGGGGTCTTCCCGGTCCACGTGCCTGTGCTGGCGGTCAGCGACTGTCCCTGCTTTGCGGTGCCGGAGATCGACGGCTTGACGGTGTTCGCCGGTGCACCCGAACCCCCGCCTCCGCCGCTACCGGTGACCGTGCTCGTTGCGTTCGACTCCGCGGTCGCGCTGCCCGAGCTGTTGGTGGAGGTGACCCGGACGCGTAGCCGCGACCCGACATCGCCCGAATCGACGGTTCGAGTCTTGCCCGTCTCGCCCGAGATCGAGTTGCAGTTCGAGCCGCTCGTATCGCAACGCCGCCACTGGTAGGTGAACGTCTGCGGTGTCCCGCCGGTCCAGGTCCCAGTGGTCGCGGTCAAGATCTGACCTTGCGCGGCCGAGCCCGTGATCGTCGGCTCTGCGGTATTGACCGGTGGGCCCGACCCGCCAGAGGTGACGACTGCTGTGGCGTTGGATGTCGCGCTTGTGGAGCCGCTCGCGTTGGTTGCGGTGACCTTCACGCGGAGCGTCGAGCCGGCATCCCCGCTGTCGATGAGTCGGCTCGTGCCGGTCTCACCGGAGATCGAGGAGCAGCTCGATCCGCCCGAATTGCAACGCTGCCACTGGTAGGCGAACGTGATTGGCGTGTCTCCGGACCATGACCCGGGCGCCGCTGTCAGCGTCTGACCTGGGACTGCGCTCCCCGAGATCGTCGGCAGCGCTGTGTTGGACGGAACGGCAGCGGTCAGGGCCGGTGCGGCACCGCTCGCGAGTGCGGTAACCAGCGCAACTACGGCAAGGACGAAGATCATCGCCGGATATCTCGAGCGCAAGCGTGACAGCGGGCGGGGTTGGTTCTTCATGGTCGTCACTCCTCTCAAACTGGCTAGTGATTCGCTGACCTTTGTAACGGGAGCGCCGGAGGTCGCAGTCTCCGGCGCTCCCTCGAGATCGCGCCCGCTACCGCGAGGTCGCGACCTGCACGAGCCGGCGTGCGGACACGCCGGCGAGTGGGTTGTCGCCGGTCTTTCGGGCTCGGACGAAGAACTGGACGTTGTAGCCGGCCCTCAGCGGGAAGTCCGCGTGCGGGAGAACCTGGACCGTGAGCCAGCCATCCTGACCCGTCTTCTGCTCCGGCGGGGTCGTGGTCAGCAACGGCACCGAGCGTAGGAACACGATCGCGTCGCGAACCACGTAGCCGCGTGAGTCCGCGACGTGAACACGCACGTTGATCGGGTCGTGTCGTGCCCGCACCGGATTGGGCGAGAACTCGACGCGATCGACGATCAGCTGCGCAGGCAGCGACACGCTTGTCACCGGTATCGAGATCTGGCCGTTCGGCAGCCGGATTGCTCCCGGCGGCAGCTGCGACCCCGCCTTGACTGTCGCGGTCGCATTCGAGGCGGCGACCGCCGAGCCGCCGCGGTTCGTCGCGGTGACGCGCGAGCGTAGCCGCTTGCCGACATCGTCGCCTTGCAAGGTGTACGACGAGCCGGTCGCGCTCGGGATCACTGCGCAGTTCGAGCCGTCCGGCTTGCCGCCGTCTGTACCGCAACGAACCCACTGGTAGGCAAATGTGATCGGCGATGCGCCGTTCCATTTCCCGGCCGAGGTCGCGAGCGTCGAGCCTTGAGTCGTCTGGCCCGAGATCGACGGTTCGCGGCTGTTCGTCGGGCGGTTCGGATTCGAGCTCGTGATGGCTGCGGTTGGATTCGACGCGACGGTTTTCGAGCCGGCGCTGTTCGATGCCTTGACGCGGAGCCGCAGGCGCTTCGCCACGTCGTGGGTCTGGAGGACGTACGTCGAGCTCGTCGCACCGGAAATTGTCGCGCAGTTACCGCCATCGGCTGCGCCGCCGTTGCTCGGGCATCTGACCCACTGGAGTGCGAATGCGATCGGCGCCGTTCCGGCCCACGTCCCGTTCGTCCCGGTCAGGGTCTGCCCGACGAAAAGCGATCCGGAGACGACGGGCTCAGAGGTGTTCTTCGGCGCGGTGGACGCAGCGATAACGGATGTCGCCGACGAGTCGGCACTGGCCTGGCCCGCGCCGTTCGTTGCCGTCACACGTGTCCGCAGTCGGAAGCCCACGTCGCTGCTGCCGACGTTGTACGTCGAGCTCGTCGCGTTGCCGATCGAGCTGCAGTTCGACCCGTTCGAGTCGCACCGGCGCCACTGGTACGAGAACGTGATCGGCGTGTCTCCGGACCACGAGCCGGACGTGGCCGAGAGCGTGCTCCCAGCCGCGGCTGTGCCGGAGACCGTTGGTAGCGCGGTGTTCTGCGGTGGCGTTGCCTGGCTTTGAGCCTGTGCGGAACCGCTCGAGAGCGCAGCCGTCGAGACAAGCGAGACGGCTGCGACAAGGGCGGCCGAGAGGATGTATCCGGCACGCAATCGCCTTGGGCGGCCGGGGGATCTCTGTTCGACCTCGTCGGTCGTAGGACGTTCTCTCATGGTCGCTCCTCTCTCGTGCGTCTCTCGTGCGAATCGAAACCTTGTGCGTCTTGTATCGCGCTTCCTCCCGTGTCGCGCGGCACCTAACAACATCCTTGCGACTCCTTACACGCCGGTCATCGCGGGCTCATCCGACGATCACACTTGGAGCTCGAATCACGTGATTCGAGCTCCAAGCGCCGCTCGCTACCCTGGATCTATGACGACGTTTCCTCTGCGAAGACTGCGCCTTCGGCCGGGAGAAGAGCATCGCAACGCTATCGCGGTGCAGCTCGAGCCTTTCGTGCTCGGCGGTGAGCGCTACCTACCGGTGCCTGACAAGCCGGACGCCGAGGTTTCGATTGCACGTGCCACGAGTGGCGACGTGTTTCGACTCCGTTTCGAGACGAGAGTCCACGGCCCCTGCATGCGCTGCCTCGAGGACGCGGTGCTCGGCGTTGCCATCGATGCGCAGGAGTACAACGCCGCCGACAGCGCCGCCGACGGGGAGCTCCGAACGGAATACGTCGTCGACGACCAGCTGTTGCTCTCGACCTGGGCGCGGGACGCGATCGCGTTGCGACTCCCCGACCAGATCGTCTGTCGAGACGACTGTGCAGGCCTTTGCCATGTCTGTGGCAAGAACCTCAACCGCGAGCCGCACACCCACGAGAAAGAGGTCGCCGATTCGCGCTGGGCCGCCCTCGAAGCCCTGAAGGACAAACTGTAGGCTGTGCGCGGCGCAACGACGCCTGCTGATGACTGACTGACCTCCGGATATCGAGCCCTTGTCGCGCTTTCCAGCGCGCGCAGCAGCCCTTTCCGAGGAGGTCACTCGCATGCGAGTTCAGCTAGACAACGTGTCGGCGTCGTACGGCGCGAGCCGCGTTCTCGTTGACGTGACGCTCGGTGTCGGCCCGGGAAGCCGGCTTGGGATCGTCGGCCCGAACGGTGTGGGCAAGACGACGTTGCTCGAGATCCTCGGAGGCCTTCGCAAGCCGGATGCCGGGAGGGTCGTCCTCATTCCGACGACGTCGACCGCCGGATACCTGCCACAGGAGCCCGATGCCAAGCCGGATGAGACGCTCGGCGGCTACCTGGCCCGCCGGACCGGTGTCGCAGCTGCAGAGGCCGAGCTCGAGGCTGCCGCGGCTGCGCTTGCAACGGATGCCGGGGACGAGGATCGGTACGCCTTTGCGCTGGACCACTTGCTGACACTCGGCGGTCCCGATCTCGTACCACGGAGCCGCGCTGTGTGTGCCGATCTCGGGCTCGGCGTCGGCCTAGACCGCTCGATGGTCGGGATCTCTGGCGGTGAGCGCGCTCGTGCCGCGCTCGCGGCGATCCTTCTCGCGCGCTTCGACGTACTCTTGCTGGACGAGCCGACGAACGATCTCGATTTCGACGGCCTCGAGCGGCTCGAGCGATTCGCGCTCGGCTTCGGCGGCGCCCTGGTCGTCGTGTCCCACGACCGGGCGTTCCTGGACCGCGTGGTGACGAGGATCGTCGAGATCGAGCCCGGGTCGCACCGGGTCCGCGAGTGGGCCGGTGGTTGGAGCGCGTTCGAGGAAGCCCGAGACGCCGCGCGCCGAACTGCGTACAAGCGCTTCGGCGAAGCTCAGGAGGAACGCCGTGAGATAGCCGAGCTGCTGGCGGCGCGCCGTTCGCAGGCCAGGGCAGGAGGAGCGCTGGCCGATCGGCGCGGCACTCGGGCGTTGCGCTCGAAGGTGCGCCAGGCCGAGCGGCAGCTCGAGCGGGCCGACAACCCGATGAAGCCCTTCGAGCCGTGGGAGCTGCAGCTCAGCCTGCGCGCCGGAGAACGGGCCGGCGACACCGTTGTGGCGCTTCGGTCGGCGACAGCCGAGCGCGGATCGTTCCGGCTCGGCCCGATCGACCTTCACCTCACGCCTGGCGAGCGAGTGACGATCACGGGCCGGAACGGCTCGGGCAAGACGACGCTGCTGGGCATGCTCGCCGGTCGCATCGAGCTCAGCACCGGCCACCGCGATCTCGGGCGGGCGACCACGATCGGCGAGCTTGGCCAGGATCGAGTCGCGTACTCCGGCGACGCGCCGTTGATCGACGCCTTCGTGGCTCGCTCCGGGCTGCGGCAGGAGGAGGCGCGAACGCTGCTCGCCAAGTTCGGCCTGCGCGCTGCCCACATCGGTCGACGTTGTGCGGCTCTCTCGCCGGGGGAGCGGACGCGTGCACACCTCGCCGAGCTCCAGGCGAACCCGGTCAACCTGCTTCTACTTGATGAGCCGACGAATCACCTGGACTTGGAAGCGGTCGAGCAGCTCGAGCTCGCGCTCACCGGCTACGACGGGACGCTCGTGGCCGTCTCGCACGACCGGCGGTTCCTCGAGGGCCTTGCGCCGACGAGCGAACTGGCGCTGGGGTCGGCGCTGGGGTCAGGTCTTGCATTCGGACACTCAGGACGATGAAAAGGTGCCCGCCGAACGACGGGTGTGTGCGAATGCAAGACCTGACCCCGCTATAGTGGGTAGCCGCTCATGGCCGTCCCGAAGCGAAAGACCTCGAAAGCACGCCGAGACAAGCGTCGTGCCACGCATGGCATTGCGTTGACTCCCGTCAATCTTTGCCCCAGCTGCGGGCAGCCGAAGCGGCCTCATCACGTGTGCCCGACCTGCAAGACGTACCGCGGCCGCGATGTCGAGCCGCTCCGCGGCCCTGCGTAGTCCCAGCCTGGCGAGTAGTCGAGTAGGCGGATGATCCGCGTCGCCGTCGACGCACTCGGGGGAGACCGGGCTCCCGAGGAGATCGTTGCCGGTGCGCTCCTTGCTGCGAACGACCGGATCAAGCCGATTCTCTACGGTCCGAACGGCTTGCAGACCGGCGGTCTCGACCATGTCGAGACGGATGGCGTCGTCGAGATGCACGAAAAGCCCGCAGACGTCGTGCGCGCCAAGCCCGATTCGTCGCTCGTCAGGGCGGTTCGCGCCGTCGGCGACGGCGATGCAGACGTCGTCGTCTCCGCGGGAAGCACGGGCGCGGTTCTCGCGGCGTCGTTGCTCCACATTCGGCGCCTCCCAGGTGTCATGCGTCCCGCGATCGCCGTGATGATCCCGGCGCGTCGCGGTCCGACCGTTCTGCTCGACGGCGGGGCGAATGCCGATGCCCGTCCCGAGCACCTCGTCCAGTTCGCGCACATGGGCGTCGTGTTCGCACAGGAGATGCTCGGTGTCGCCGAGCCCGATGTGCGGTTGCTCTCGATCGGCGAGGAGCCCGAGAAAGGGAACCAGCTGACGCTCGAGACGGCGTCACTCCTTGCGGAAAGCGGTCTCAGGTTCATGGGGAACCAGGAAGGGCGGGTGCTGCTCGAAGGCGAGGCGGATGTCATCGTCTGCGACGGTTTCACGGGGAATGTCGCGCTCAAGACGCTCGAAGGTGCGATCGTCAGCGTGGTCGGCTCGCTCCGCACCGAGGTCGAGGCGACGTTGCGCGGGAAGATCGGAGGGCTGCTGATTCGCCCGGCTGCCCGCCGTCTCCGCCAACGGCTCGACCCCGACACCTACGGCGGCGCATACCTGCTCGGATTGAAGGGGCTGGTTGTGATCTCGCACGGCTCGAGCTCGCGTCGAGCGATCGCGAACGCCATTGCTCTCGCGGCGCGCGGGGTGGAGCATCGCTTGGTCGACCTGCTCGCAGGGCGCGTGCCGGAGCGCGTGGTAGAGTCCTCGCGCTCATCGACCACCTGACGAGAACGAGAGAGGTTTTCAGTGGCACTTTCGCGCGAAGAGATCAACGAGCGGGTCAAGTCCGTACTGAGCGAGCAGCTTGGTGTGGACGAGGGAGAGATCACGAATGATGCGTCCTTCCAGGACGACCTCGACGCCGATTCGCTCGACCTCGTCGAGTTGATCATGGAGCTCGAGGACCGGTTCGGCATCAAGATCTCGGACGAGGACGCGCAGAAGATCACCACCGTCGGCCAGGCCGTCGACTACGTCTCCGCACACCAGTAGGGCACACGGTTCCGCGGGTAGCGCGGCGCTAGGGCATCTCATCGATGCGCTGCCTCCGGCGCGGCTCGATCACGTCTTCACGCACACCTCGTGGGCCGCTGACCGCGGCTCGTCCTACGAACGGCTCGAGTTCCTCGGCGACAGCGTGCTAGAGCTCGCGATCGCCCGCGCGTTGTACGACCGGTTTCCGGAGGCCTCCGAGGGGCGGCTCGCCAAGATCCGGGCGCATGTCGTCTCGCGCCAGAGTTGCGCCGGGGTCGCGAAGGAGCTCGACCTCGGAACGCGACTCATCGCGAGGGCTCAGGACGTTCCGGAGCCGGAGCTCCAGCGTCTCGCGCACAGCAAGAACGTGCTCGCGGCGGTTCTCGAGGCGGCGATTGCGGCGGCGTACCTCGAGCACGGTTTCGCCGCGGTGGAGAGCGCTGTCGTGGAGGCGTTCGCCGAGCGGATCGAGTTTGCGCGGACGAGCCACGTCGACAACAAGACCGAGCTCCAGGAGGCCCTCGCGCGGAGCGGCAAGCACGTGCAGTACACGGTCGTCACTGTCGAGGGGCCACCGCACGAGCGTCGGTTCGTCTGCGCAACGATGGTCGACGGCGAGCAGCTCGGGCTCGGGCGCGGCTCCACGAAGAAGGCGGCAGAGCAGGAGGCGGCGCGCCAAACGCTCGACGCTCTCGGCATCGAGCACGAGTCGTTTTAGCTTCCGGCGAGATCCGCCATCCGCGGCGGCGGTTAGCGTGCTCCCGGCATGCACCTGCGCTCTCTCCGCCTGCGCGGCTTCAAGTCGTTCCCGGACACCCTCGAGTTGAAGCTCGAGCCGGGGGTTGCCGTCGTCGTCGGCCCGAACGGTTCGGGCAAGTCGAATGTCGCCGACGCGATCGTATGGGCCGCCGGCAGCCTGACGCCGTCGGAGCTGCGAGCGGAGAAGCCGGACGACGTGCTGTTCGCCGGTGGCGGGGAGCGGCCCGCGGCCGATCACTGTGAGGTCGAACTGGTCTTCGACAACGAGGACGGTGCGCTCGGCGGCCTCGATTACAGCGAGGTGTCGATTGCTCGGCGGCTCGTCCGCGGCGGTGAGGGCCAGTACCTCGTGAACAAGACGCCGGTGCGGAGGACGGATCTCGTCGAGCTCCTCGCCGACGTCGGTCTCGGCGGCTCGATGCACTCGATCGTCTCGCAAGGCAAGGTCGATGCTGTCCTCGCGTCGAAGCCGGAGGATCGGCGTGCGCTCGTCGAGGAGGCGGCCGGACTGGGCAAATTCAAGCGACGTCGACACAGGGCCGAGCTGAAGCTCGCGCGCGTCGCCACTCAGGTCGAGTGGGCGCGCGATGTGGAGGACGAGGTGCGGAAGCGCCTGCGACCGCTGGCGTTGCAGGCGACGGCGGCCGAACGGGCCGAGAAGCTCGCGGTCGAGATCGCAGGGCTGAGGGTGCGCATTGCAGAGCTCGATCTGGAGGCGATCGCAGAGCGTCAGGCTCTCGCCCAGGAGCGCCGCGACGCTTCGACGCTTGCACGGCGGGCAACGCAGGAGCGTCTTACGGCGATTCTCGAAGAGCGCCAGCAGGCGGAGGACGAGCTGTCGGACGCCGGCGGCAGGCGTGAGGCGGCGCTATCTGCGTTGTATCGACTGCAGGGAGCTGGTGAGCGGCTGACGTTGCGCCGGGAGGCGACGTTGGCAATCGAAGCACAGCTCAGCGCCGACCTCGTCGAGCACGAACGCGCCGCTGCCTTCGAGAGCGACGAGGCGCTGCGTGCGTTGGAGGCTCAGGCGAGTGGGGCGGCCGCCGAGGCGCGCGAGGCGGCGCAAGCCAGCGGCTCGGCTGCGGAGTGCGCGCGCAGCGCGCAATCACGGCTGGCAACCTTCGAGCGGCGGCTTGCAGCCGCGGCCGAGATCGAGCTCGAACGGTTGCTCGACGAACGGAAGAGCGCGGAAGTTGCGTTCCGGGAGACGGCCGACGGGAGTGACGGCACGGGTCGCGGGCTCCTGACTCTCGCTGCGACGCGCGAGCGGCTGGCGCTGCGCGGCGAATCGGTCGCGCGAATCCTCGCCGAGGTCAAAGAGCAGCTGGCCGACGCACGCGCCGTTGTGATGCACGGTGGAGCGACTCCTCGAGAGCTCGAGCTGACGGCGAACGAAGTTGCTGCCCACGCCAGGGCAGCCGCGATCGAGCGAGACGACATCGCCGAGCGGGCGACGTC
>JBBQPW010000074.1:0-9397 GCA_038216845.1 Gaiellales bacterium
GTTTACCGTCGGCGCTCCCGTCGACGCAGCTGTGCTGCCGGCGCTCCAGGCCGTCACCCCGCTCGCGGCGATGCGCTTCCCGGCCCGAATCGCCTCGGTGCGGGCGACGAAAGGCGAGCTCACCCTAGTCCTCCGGTCCGGTGTCGAGGTACGCCTCGGCGATCAGCACGACGTGCCGTTGAAGCTCGCGGTCGCGGCAAACGTCCTGCCGCTCATTGACGCGAGCACCCGGTACGTGGACGTCAGTAGCCCCGATCGTCCGGTTTCCGGGACAGTGACCAGCACCGCCCCGACGACGTCGACACCCACAGCGGACAGCTCAGCCCCAACCCTCAAGTCTCAGGTTGAGGTCAAGACTACAGTCTCGACCGGACCTTGAGACCCGTGTTGACATTGCCGACAAGGAGTTCGTACCCTTGGTTCGTATCTGAGTCCTTACCAGGAACTTCTACCCATAGCTCGACGAGAGCTTGACGTTGAGGAAGGTCGAGAGGCAGGTTGAGATGAGCAGCCAGACCGGGAACTACCTCGCAGTGATCAAGGTCGTCGGTGTCGGCGGCGGCGGCACGAACGCTGTGAACAGGATGGTCGGAGCCGGACTCTCCGGCGTCGAGTTCATCGCGGTGAACACTGACGCTCAGGCGCTCCTCGAGAGCGACGCCGACCTCAAGATCCAGATCGGCTCGAAGTCGACGCGCGGCCTCGGTGCGGGCGCGGACCCGGCGGTCGGTCACGCAGCAGCGCAGGAGACGCGCGACGAGCTGAAGGAAGCGCTCAAGGGCGCCGACATGGTCTTCGTCACCGCCGGCGAAGGCGGCGGCACCGGTACGGGAGCGGCGCCGGTTCTCGCAGAGCTCGGGCGCGAGCTCGAGGCGCTGACCGTTGGAGTTGTAACGCGGCCGTTTGCCTTCGAGGGACGTCGCCGCGCCGAGCAGGCCGAGCTCGGTATCCAGAACCTGCGCGACCGCGTGGACACCCTGATCGTGATCGAGAACGATCGCCTGCTCCAGGTCGTCGAGAAGCGGACACCGATGAAAGAGGCGTTCCGGATTGCGGACGACATCCTTCGGCAAGGCGTCCAGGGGATCACGACGCTGATCACCGAACCCGGCCTGGTCAATCTCGATTTTGCAGACGTCCGGACGATCATGCGCGACGCCGGCTCCGCCCTGATGGGCATCGGGAGCGCGAGTGGTGAAGGTCGTGCGGCGGCTGCCGCGACGGCGGCAGTATCGTCGCCGTTGCTCGAGACGACGCTCGACGGCGCCACCGGCGTTCTGCTCAACATCACCGGCGGTCCGGATCTCGGCCTGTTCGAGGTGAACGAGGCTGCCGAGGTTGTGACCGGCCACGCGGATCCGAACGCCAACGTGATCTTCGGCGCGGTGATCGACGAGTCGCTGAAGGATGAGGTGCGCGTAACGGTGATCGCGACCGGATTCGGCACGCGCTCTCGCAGGCGCCGGGCCGAGGCGCCCGTCGCCGCGGGAGCGCCGCGGCAGGCACCAGCGACCTTGTCTGCCGACGACATCGACATCCCGAGCTTCTTGAAGGACAACTAGGCCCTCGGCAGAATCACCTCAGGCTCCACAATCGTCGGTGCCGTTGGCTGCCGTGCACTCAGTGCCCCACCAGCGGAGTCTTGTCGGAGGGCATGCAACTCAGTCGGCGAGTCTGCGAACGTCGCAGCGATGGGTCGAATGATCGTTACTTGGAAATCCGAAGGCGACCTCTCTTCGGGCGACGAAATCGGCAAGGTCTTCATCTGGGATGAAGACGACCCGGACGTCGACCCCCTGGACGAGTGGATGACGCGTGATCAAGCTCAGAGGCTCGCCAGGGTGCAGGGCTACGACTTCGAAGAGGAGTAGTCGCACACGCGGTGATGGGTACGGCGAGTGCCTGTCGATCCCACAGATCGCCTGGAGCGGACGATCCGGAGGCGTCAATCATTTAGAGTCGCGCCCGTGGTCGAACCGGCGGGCATCGCGCACGAACTCCGGCGCACGCCGCTCTACGATCGCCACGTTGCGCTCGGCGCGCGTCTCGTTCCCTTTGCCGGCTGGGAGATGCCCGTTCAGTACGAGGGGGTCATCCCAGAGCACGTGGCGGTTCGCACCGGCTGGGGTGTGTTCGACGTCTCGCACATGGGTCAGCTCCACGTGGAGGGCCCGACGTCCCATGAGCTGCTGCAGCGGGCGCTTTCGAACGATCTCGATCGAGTCGGCGACGGCGAGGCGCAGTACACGCTGCTGACCAACGAACGCGGTGGCATCGTCGACGACCTGATCGCCTACCGAATCGCGCCGGCCCACTACCTCCTCGTTGTGAACGCGGGCAATAGGGAGGCGGCGTTCGAGTGGCTCACCGAGCGTGAGCAGCGAGGCTCGTCGGTGCGCGACGCGTCGGACGAGTACGCATTACTCGCTGTCCAGGGACCGGAGAGCATCGAGAGGCTCGGTCTCGACGACGCGCCGACGTTCACCCACGCGATGGGCTCAGTCGCCGGCGTCGAGGTCATGGTCTGCCGTACGGGCTACACAGGTGAGCGCGGTGTCGAGCTGATGTGCCCGGCCGAAGACGCCGTCGCTCTCTGGGACGCGATCGTCGAGCGTGGGGCGGCCCCGTGTGGGCTTGGCGCGCGAGACACCTTGCGCCTCGAGGTCTGCTACCCCCTTCACGGCAATGACATCACCGCCGACACGAACGCGATCTCGGCCGGTCTCGGCTGGACGTGCGCGCTCGACAAGGAGTTCACGGGCGCGGGGGTCCTGCGACGAGTGAAGGAGAACGGGCCCGCGCAGAAGCTCGTTGCGTTCACGATGGAGGAGAAGGCGGTGCCGCGACACGGGATGCCGATCGACGGTGGAGGCGAGGTGACCTCGGGAACCCATTCGCCGATGCTCGACGTGGGGATCGGCATGGGCTACGTTCCTGCCGCGCGCGCCGTCGCGGGCACGGAGTTGGTGGTCGATGTTCGCGGCCGTCCGCGCCGTGGAAGAGTCGTTCGCAAGCCGATCTACACGCGAGAGGAGCACTGACACGAATGCCAGCAGTCGAGAGCTATCCCGACGATCTCCACTACCACCGCGACCACGACTGGGCCCGGCTCGAAGGCGACGAAGCAGTGCTCGGGATCACGTGGTTCGCTCAGGATTCGCTCGGCGAGCTCGTCCACTTCGAGGCGCCGGCGGTCGGAGCGACGATCGCGCTTGGCACGTCCTACGGCGAGGTCGAGTCGGTCAAGGCGGTATCCGACGTCATCGCGCCGCTGTCCGGTGAGATCGTCGAGGTGAACGACACCGCGGTCGACGCGCCGGAGCTCGTGAACGACGACCCGTATGGGCAGGGCTGGCTCGTGCGGATCAAGCTGAGCAATCCCAGCGAGGTCGACGGACTCCTCGATTCCGCGGCCTACAGCGCCTACATCGCAGAGCTTTAGTGGTCGCTCCTGGGAGAGACCACTAGTGGGCTACCTCTCTCTTACCGATCGGGACCGCGAGGAGATGCTTGCCGCGATCGGGGTCTCATCAGTCGACGAGCTCTTCGAGCAGATCCCCGCCGCCGTCCGCTACGCGGGGCCGCTCGACGTCGAGCCCGAGCTGACCGAGCAGGAGATCGTCGCGCTCTTCGAGCAACTCGCAGCACGTAACGCCCACACCGGTGTCGAGCTCTCGTTCCTCGGGGCGGGCGTCTACGACCACTACGTCCCAGCGGTTGTCGACGCGGTGCTCTCCCGTGGCGAGTTCCTCACGGCGTACACGCCGTACCAGCCCGAGATGAGCCAAGGCGCGCTACAGGCGATCTTCGAGTACCAGACCGCGATCTGCGAGCTCACCGGCATGGACGTCTCGAACGCGTCCGGCTACGACGGCTGCACGGTCGCCGCCGACGCTTGTTACATCGCCAAGTTCGCGACCGGTCGGACGAAGATCGTCCTCGCAGAAACGCTCAATCCGATGGTGCGCCAGGTGGTCAAGACCTATGCGCCGGGATTCGGGCTGGAGGTCGTCGAGGTGCCGCACACGGATGGGGCGATAGATCCGGATCGCTTGGCCACCGCAACACAGGACGCTGCGGCCGTCATCTTCCAGCAGCCGAACTTCTTTGGGGTCCTGGAGGATGTGCCGGCACTGGCGGCAGCTGCGAACGAAGCCGGTGCCCTGCCCGTCGCTCACGTCGACCCGCTCTCGCTCGGTCTCCTGGAGGCGCCGGGGGCGTACGGCTGTGCGCTCGCGATCGGAGAGGGCCAGGCGGCCGGCAACTTCCAGAGTTACGGCGGACCGCACTACGGCTTTCTCGCGTCGCGCACCGACTTCATCCGTCGCTTGCCGGGCAGGATCGTCGGCGAGACACTGGACGCCGCGAACGAGCGAGGCTATGTCCTCACCCTGCAGACCCGTGAGCAGCACATCCGGCGGGAGAAGGCCACCTCGAACATGACGACGAACCAGACGCTGCTCGCGCTCGCCGGGCTCGTCTACCTGTCCTGGCTGGGACCGCAGGGACTCAGAGAAGTGGGGGAGGTCTGCACCTCGCTCGCGGCCTACGCGAAGAGCGAACTGCGGGCGGCCGGTTTCGAAGAAGTGTTCTCGGATCGGGCAACGTTCAAGGAGTTTGCCATTCGCGTCGGACGGCCCGCCGGCGAGGTCGTCAGGGCCGCTCGCGAGTTGGGCGTCCATCCCGGGTACGCGCTCGGCCGTGACTACGCCAGCCTCGATGATGCGCTTCTCGTCGCGGTGACCGAGAAGCGAACTCCGGCCGAGATCGACCGACTCGTCGATGTTCTTAGACAGGTCGCGGGCTGATGGAGCTGATCTACGAGAAGTCGAGGCCCGGGCGCCGGGCGGGGCGGATCCCGCGGCCCGACCTTCCCGCAGCCGTTGTGCCAGACGCGCTTCGACGCGCCACCCCGCCGCGGCTGCCGGAGATCTCGGAGCCGGAGCTCGTCCGCCACTTCACCGCGCTCGCCGATCGCAATTTCGGCATCGACACCGGCTTCTACCCACTCGGCTCGTGCACGATGAAGCACAACCCGCGGGTGAACGAGCGCGTCGTCAATCTTCCCGGTTTCCGGGATCTCCATCCCTTGCAGGAGGACGAGGGGGCGCAGGGCGCGCTCGACCTGATGTGGCGACTCGAGCAATACCTCGTCGAGATGACCGGCCTGCCAGGGATCTCGCTCCAGCCCGCCGCCGGCTCCCAGGGCGAGCTGACCGGCCTAATGTTGATGCGCGCGTACTTCGCCGACCGCGGTGAGGGCGAGCAGCGGGACACGATCATCACCGCCGACACGGCGCATGGAACGAATCCGGCCAGCGTGACGATGGCGGGGTACAAGCTCGAGAAGGTCGCGACCGACGAGCGCGGCAACCTCGACCTCGCCGACCTGCGCGCGAAGGTGAACGAGCGCACGGCCGGTCTCATGCTGACGAACCCCTCGACCCTCGGGCTCTTCGACGAAGGGATCGAGCAGGTTGCGGAGATCTTCCACGACGCAGGCGCATTGCTGTATTACGACGGCGCGAACCTGAACGCGGTGGTCGGCAAGTCGCGCCCCGGCGACATGGGTTTCGACATCGTCCACATCAACCTGCACAAGACGTTCTCGCAGCCGCACGGCGGCGGCGGGCCGGGCGGTGGGCCGATCGCGGTGCGCGAAACGATCGAGCCCTTTCTCCCCGTGCCGCGGGTCGTTCGCGAAGGCGACACGTTCAGGCTCGATCGCGACCAACCGAAGTCGATCGGGCGGGTGCGCGGGTTCGCCGGCCCGTTCGGCGTCTTTGTTCGCTCGTACGCATTCATGCGCGCGTACGGGCCGTCGCTGACCGAGATGTCTGAGGTGGCGGTGCTCAACGCGAACTACCTGCTCGCCCGGCTTCGCGATGCGTATGAGCTCCCGTACGACCGGCACTGCATGCACGAGTTCGTCCTCTCTGCCCGGCAGCTGAAGCGGGAGCACGGGGTTTCCGCGCTCGATATCGCGAAACGGTTGATGGACTTCGACATCCACCCGCCGACGGTCTACTTCCCGCTCGTCGTCCCGGAGGCGCTGATGATCGAGCCGACAGAGACCGAGACCAAGGAGCGGCTCGACAACTTCGTCGACGTCATGCTGCAGATCGCGGGCGAGGCCGCGGATTCGCCCGAGCTTCTGCACGACGCTCCGCACAGCCGTCCGGTGCGCCGGCTCGACGAGGTGCGCGCGGCCAAGGAGCAGACCGTTCGGCACGGCTTCGGCGCCTAACTCATCTTGCTTTTTTCGGATGCCACTTCTTCACCGCGCACCCTGACGCGCGTTCGCTAGAGTCGCGCCCAATGCTCGCCAACCTCGCACGGCTCGTCATTCGCCGCCGCTGGATCGTGATCGGCGCGTGGATAGTGCTCACCTTCGCCGGCGCGTTCGCCGCAGGGCAGCTCTCGAAGCGCTGGTTCGAGTCCTTCTCGATTCCCGGCTACCCGGCATACGAGGCAAACCAGCGGACGTTGAAGACGTTCGGTTCGGGTGAGCAGGCGCCGCTCGTCGCCGTCTTCACGACACGCGACAGGGACGTCACCGGTGTCGCCGGAATCGAGCAGGCGATCGACGCGACCGCGAAGCAGGTACCGGGCCGTGTGCGCGTCGGCTCCTGGTTCGCGACGAAGAGCACTGCGTACCTGTCGAAGGACCGGCACACCATGGTGGCGACGATCTATCCGCCCGGGAACGCCACCTTCAGCAAGGTGCCACCGATCAAGAAGATGCGCGCCGCCTTGCGGAAAACCGCGCCGCCCGGTGTCACCGTCCATCTCACCGGTCTTGCAGCGGTGATCGATTCGCAGGGCGAATCAACCGGTCCCAGCGTCCTCACCGAGGCGCTCATCGGCGGCGCCGGCGCTCTGATCATCCTGCTCTTCGTCTTCGGGACGCTGCCCGCCGTTGCGATGCCGTTGCTCGTCGCGATGTCCTCGATTCTGACCACGTTTCTGTGCGTCTACCTGCTCACCTACCTGACGCACGTCTCGATCATCGTGCAGTTCCTCGTTGCGCTCGTCGGGCTCGGTGTGGCGATCGACTACGCGCTGCTCGTCGTCTTCCGCTTCCGTGAGGAGCTGACGTTGCGCGACACGACCGAGGAGGCGCTCGTCGAGACCATGACCCATGCGGGGCGTTCGGTGATCGTCTCCGGCTCGACTGTCGCCATCGGTCTCGTCAGCATGCTCCTCCTGCCGCTGCCGTTCATCCGCTCGATCGGGCTCGGCGGCATGCTGATCCCCGCCGTCTCCGTCCTCGCGTCGATCACATTCCTGCCCGCGATGCTGTCGCTCCTCGGGCCGCGCATCAACCGGGGCCGGATCATGCCCAAGCGCTTCGTCCAGCCGCATTCGCCTGACGACGGGTTCTGGGGACGCTGGAGTCGCGTCGTCCTGCGCCGACCCATGCTCGTCTTCATCGTCGGGGTTGCCATCGTCGCCGTGGTGCTCACACCCGCGTTCCACATCAATCCTGCGGACGCGCAGTTGAAAGACCAGCCTGCGCACGGGGACGCCGACGCCGGGCGGGCCGCTATCACCGCTGCCGGACTTCCTGCCGGCGTTTTCCTCCCGTACATCGTGCTCGTGGAGAACGGTGCTTCACCGGCATCGCTGACGCGGGTCGTCGATCGTCTCGACCACACGGCCGGGATCTGGGGCGCAGCGGCGCCTCCTGCCTGGCGGAAGGGAACCAGCGGGCTCGTCGAGGCGTTCCCGACGGACGACGGCAACTCGCGTCCCTCGCGCCATACGATCTCGTTGCTCAAGGACGAGGTCCTGCCGCAGCTGGCGTCTCAGCTGATGAACAGGACGACGAAGCTCGGGACAACGCCCGTCGTAGCCGTCACGCTCGGCGGCTTCGCGCCCGAGGCACGAGACTTCGTGCACGCGGTCTACGGGAAGTTCCCATACGTCCTGCTGTTTGTGCTCGTCCTCACGTTCATCCTCCTTGCCCGCGCGTTCAGGTCACTCGTGCTGCCGCTCAAAGCGGTGCTCCTAAACCTCGTCTCGCTCGGCGCTGCCTACGGCATCGTCGTCTTCATCTTCCAGGACGGCCACGGCTCGAACGCGATCTGGGGCCTCGACGCGACGAACGCGATCATCTCCTGGATTCCGCTGATGATCTTCGCGTTCCTGTTCGGCATCTCGATGGACTACGAGGTGTTCATGCTGACGCGAATCCGCGAGGAGTACGACGAGACTGGCGATACGCCGCACTCGGTCGCGCACGGGCTCGCTCGAACAGGCAAGCTCGTGACAAGTGCGTCGCTCGTGCTCATGTTCGCCTTCTTCACCCTCTCGACGGGGCCTGGGCCGGACATCAAGCAGTTCGCGATCGGCCTTGCCGCCGGCATCGTCTTCGACGCGACCGTGATCCGGCTGCTGCTCGTCCCGGCGACGATGCAGCTTCTCGGCCGCTGGAACTGGTGGCTCCCCGCTCCGATCGCCCGGGTGCTGCGCGTCGCTCCCTCGCGGGCCTAACGACCCGCATCGTCCTCTTCCGCGGCTTCAGCTTGCGGCTGGCGAGACGCTCTCGCCTGTCACGTGACAGGCGAACGATCAGAACTGTGCCCTGATCGTCACGGAAGTGGGACGGGCTCGGCGTGCGGCGTCGGGTTGCTCGACGCTGCCAGTTGACCGCAGGCCGCGGCGATGTCGCGACCGCGCGTCAAGCGCACCGTTGCCGGAATTCGCGCCCGCCCTAGCACTGCCTTGAACGCCTCGATCGTGTCCCGCGCCGAGCCGTCGAACAAACCAGTCGGGTTGTATGGGATCAGGTTCACCTTGAACGCATCCGGGCCGAGCAGCTGCGCGAGTGCCTTGGCCTGGGCAGGCGAGTCGTTGACGCCGGCGAGCATCACGTACTCGACGTAGACGCGGCGGTTGCGCAGCTCGACGTAGCGCCGGCACTCTGCGAGCACGTCGCGGAGCGGGTAGCGGTCGTTCACCGGCATCAGCGACGAGCGAAGCGTCGGCTCCGCCGCGTGGAGCGAGAGCGCTAGGCGAATCGGCTCGTCGACCTCGTCGATGAAGCGGGTCAGTCCCGGCAGCCAGCCGACGGTCGAGATCGTCGTCCGGCGGTGCGTGATCCCGAGATCGGGGAGGCGTCGCGCCGCAGCGAGCACGGCGTCCACGTTGAGGAATGGCTCGCCCATGCCCATGAACACGGCATTGGTGCGCCTAGAAATCGTGTCGGGGAAAGACTTTGTGGAAACGGTGTTGGAGACAGACTGAAGTCTGTCCCCAACACGATGTAGGTGCAGTGCCTGGTCGAGGATCTCCGATGCCGTGAGGTTGCGGCCGAACCGCATCCGCCCGGTCGCGCAGAAGGTGCAGGTGAGCGGGCAGCCGGACTGTGACGAGAGGCAGATCGAGCGCCGAC
>JBBQPW010000075.1:0-9376 GCA_038216845.1 Gaiellales bacterium
AGTACCTGGGCGGCCACGACGACCTCGTAGCCGGCTCGCTCGCCGTCAAGGACAACGACCTCCGCGAGCGGCTCTGGCATACGCGGCGGCTCGTCGGCCTGACGCCGTCAGCCGACACCGCGTGGCTGCTTCTCCGCGGGCTGAAGACGCTCGAGGTGCGCGTGGCGCGCCAGGTCGCGTCCGCAACCGAGATTGCGCGGCGCCTCGAAGGCCACCCCGCGGTCACCGTCGTCCGCTATCCGGGGCTCGGCGGGATCGTCTCGTTCGATGTGGCGGACGGCGATGCTGCACGTCGTGTCGAGACCTCGCTCCAGCTGATCGAGAACACGACGAGCCTCGGCAGCACCCGCAGCAAGATCGAGTCGCGCCACCGCTGGGAGGGCAACCGGTGCCCGCCAGGGCTGCTACGGCTCTCGGTCGGACTGGAAGAGCCGGACGCCATTTGGGTCGACCTCGAGCATGCGCTCGCCGGGCTCGAGTGAGCGAAGGACGGCGCTGCCGGTGAGAGAAATGCCTGATGACGACCTATGAGATCGACGGCAAGAACTTCTCCACGGTGGAGGACTTCTACGACGAGATCAGTCGTGTCCTGATCCCGGGCACGGAGGGGGCCGGAACCTCGACGTGTTCGAAGACATCTTGCGAGGCGGATTCGGGACGCCTGCTGAAGGTTTCACTCTCCGGTGGAAGAACCACAGTATTTCGCGCGCGAGGCTCGGCTACGCCGAGACTGTTCTTCAGCTCGAGCTGCGGTTGAAGCGGTGTCACCCCACAGCGCGAGCAAGCGTCCACGCGCAGCTCGAGCGCGCGAGGGCTCGGACCGGTGAAACCGCCTTCGACTGGATCGTCGAGATCATTCGGTTGCACGGTCCGGACGGGGAGGAGTCGAAAGACAACGTCCTACTCGTTCTCGCATGAGCTACTCAGCCGGCCTTCCTGCACATCTCGCCCACAAGCGGGCGTCTCACGTCGCCATGGCTGAATAAGACCATGGACATATGACCATGATCGTCTACACTACAGACATGCGCACCATCCCCGCAGGCAAGTTCAAGGCCGAATGCCTGGCGCTCCTCGACGAGGTCGCTGCGAGCGGCGAGGAGATCATCGTCACGAAGCGCGGCAAGCCGGTGGCGCGTCTCCTCCCACTCGAGCCGCCGCCATCACTCGAGGGAAGCGTGACGTTTCTCGTGTCGGACGAAGAGTTCATGGCCCCGATCGACGCGGAGTGGGACGCGATGAAGGGCATCCTCTGATCGTCGTCGACACACACGCGTGGCTTTGGTGGCACAACAAACCCGAGCGACTCTCGCGGGCGGCTGCTGCGGAGATTTCGCGGGCTCGGTCGATCGGTGTGTCAGCGATGAGCTGCTGGGAGGTTGCGATGCTCGAGCGTCAGAACCGGCTGCGGCTCGAGCGCGGGGTGCTTGCGTGGGTCCGGCAAGCGCTGGCACACGACCGAACACAGTTGCTACCGGTAACCGGAGAGATCGCAGTGCATGCGGCCGCGATTGGAGCCGCTGTGCCAGACCCCGCCGATGGCCTCATCTACGCCACTGCTCTCGAGCACGGGGCGCGACTGATCAGCCGCGACGCGCGCTTGAAAGCTCACGACCCGGCGCGCGTTGTCTGGTGATCCACTCGTAACGAATCGCGGCCGCGCGCTACCGTAGGACCATGCTCTTCACACGCAAACCCAAGACCATTCCCGCCGCCGAGGACGCTCTGCCCGGCCGCGGGACTCCCATGCCGGTCGTCGAGCCGCACGTCGTGCTCGGCACGCCGATCGTGCCACCGTTTCCCGAGGGAACCGAGCGCGCGATCTTCGGCATGGGCTGCTTCTGGGGCGCCGAGCGCCTCTTCTGGAAGCTGCCGAACGTCTACACCACCGCTGTCGGCTACGCGGGCGGCGCAACGCCGAACCCGACCTACGAGGAAGCCTGCTCAGGCCTGACCGGCCACACCGAGGCGGTCCTCGTCGTCTTCGATCCGTCGCTCACCTCGTACGACGAGCTGCTCAAGACGTTCTGGGAAGGGCACGACCCGACCCAGGGCATGCGGCAGGGGAACGACGTCGGGACGCAGTACCGCTCGGCCGTCTACTGGACGACCGACGCGCAGCGGGACGCGGTGCTCGCATCGAGCGACGCCTACCAGCAGGAGCTGACACGGGCGCGTCACGGTCAGATCTCGACCGAGATCGCGGAGGCCGGCGAGTTCTACTACGCCGAGAACTACCATCAGCAGTACCTCGCGCGGAACCCGAACGGCTACTGCGGGATCGGCGGCACCGGCGTCGCCTGCCCGATCGGGCTCAACGTTTCGTAGCTACCGCAGCTGTGCGGATTGCGCAGCTGCAGCCGCGGCACGAGTGACGGCGGGACTGTCCCCGTCACTCGTCAGCCGCTGTGACACCCACACGGGAATCACCGTCAGCAGGATCACGACGAACGCGATCACGTTCACGATCGGCAGCTGCTGGCCCTGGCGTAGATTGTTGAGGATGAAGATCGGCAGCGTCGCGCCGCCGGCGGTGAACGTGGTCACGACGACCTCGTCGAACGACAACGCGAACGCGAGCAGCCCGCCGGCCACGAGCGCGGTCGAGATCAACGGCCACGTGACGTAGCGGAAGGTCTGCCAGCCGTCGGCACCGAGATCCATCGACGCCTCGATGAGCGACGGGCTCGTTCGCCGTAGTCGTGCGACCACGTTGTTGTAGACGACCACGACACAGAACGTCGCATGGCCGATCACCACGGTCCAAATTGTCAGCTGCACCCCGGCGAACGAGAACGCCGAGTTGAGAGCCATGCCGGTGATGATTCCCGGTAGCGCAATCGGCAGCAGGAACAGGAGCGAGACGGACTCGCGGCCGAAGAAGCGGAAGCGGTGGACAGCGAACGCGGCCATCGTCCCGAGCACGAGCGCCACCCCGGTCGCGAGCAACCCGACGCGCACCGAGAGCCAGAGCGCCGCGCGTGCCTGCTCGTCGTGCCACGCCACGCTGAACCAATGGAACGTCCAGCCGCGGATCGGCCAGCTCTGAATCTGCGAGCGGTTGAACGCGTACAGCCCGATCACGACGAGCGGCAGCCAGAGGAAGGCAACGACGACCACCGTCCACACGGTGAGCCCTGCCCGTGTGCCACGCGTCTCCACTAGAGCGCCTCGAACGCGCCGAGTCGGCGCGCGATCGCAAGGTACACAGCCATCACTGCGATCGGCACGGTCGCGAAAGCCGCCGCGAACGCGAGGTTCGACGCACTCTGCTCCGCGACGATGCTGCCGATCAGCGTCGAACTCGAACCACCGACGAGGGCGGGCGTGATGTAGTCGCCGAGCGTCAGGGAGAACGTGAAGATCGAGCCCGCGACGACGCCGGGAAAGACGAGCGGCAGCAGCACGCTCCTGAACGTGCGGCCGCCCCGCGCGCCAAGATCGGCAGAAGCCTCGAGGAAACTCCCGGGCACGCGCTCGATGGCCGTGTAGATCGGCAGGACCATGAACGGTAGCCACACGTAGCTGAACACGATCCACATCGCCCAGTTCGTATACGCGAGGTGGGTGTCGGGGAGGCCGAGACCGTTCACGATCCAGTTCAACGGCCCCGTCTTGGAGAGGATCGTCGTCCACGAGTAGATACGGACGAGGTAGCTCGACCAGAGAGGCAGCAACACGAGCACGAACAGCAGCGACCGCTGCCGCCGGGTCGCGATTCGAGCCATGTAGTACGCGAGCGGGAACGCGAGGAGCGCGTCAGTCACGGTGACGGCCGCAGCGATCTCGACGGTTCGGGCGGCGATCCGCAGGTAGGTCGGATCGTGGAAGCTGAAGATCGTCCGGAACTGACCAAGCGACCACGAATGGACAATCTGCGCCGTAAACGCGTCCGAGGTCCAGAAGGACGACGCGAGGAGGGCACCGAGCGAGGTTGCGTAGACGCCGACGAAGGCCGCGACGGGCGGCACGAGCAGCGCCAGCAGCTTCAGCCGGGGTCGCCGCCAAAACGCCGCCGAGACACGGAGGCGGGCCTCCCGAAGGGGACCCGCCTCTCGTGCGACGTCGATAGCCAAGGACTAGCCGGTGATTCCGGCCCAGGCGTTGTTCCACGCCTGGATATCCATGCAGTCCTTACGGCCGCCCCAGCCGCAATCGGCGATGGGCGTCTTCCAGAAGCGGATCGACTTCGCGTAGGACGCAGGAGCGTTCAGATGGTACCCCGCGCACGAGCCCTTCACGATCTTGTTCATGAACGAGCACGCCTTGGGGTTGACCGGCGTCTCACCGAAGACGTTCGCCTGCTTCGCCTGGACCTGCGGCGTGGGCGCGTACTTCATCCAGAGGTACGCGCAGTTCGGATGCGGAGCGCGCTTGGTCAGCATCCACGTATCCGACCACCCGGTGACGCCCTCCTTCGGGATGATCTCCTTCACCGGCACCTTGGCCCCCTGCAGGCTCAGCGTCTGATACGGCCAAGTTGCACCGATGACCGAGTCTCCGGTCGTGTAGTCCTTGATGTTGTCGGCCGGGTACACCCAGTACCGCTTCAGCAGACTCTTCTGCTTCTTGAGCAGCGAGACAACCGCGTCGAACTGCGGCTTCGTCAGCTCGTACGGATCCTTGATTCCGAGCGCGGGCTGCGACTTCTGTAGATACAGCGCCGCATCGGCCATCTGGATCGGGTTGTTTGGAACCGTGATCAGCCCCTTGTACTTCGGGTCGTAGATAGCCGCCCAGCTCGTCGGTGCCGGCTTCACCTTCTTCGTGTTGTAGATCAGCGTGTTCGGGCCCCACGCGATCGAGATCCCGTAGTGCAGACCCTTCACGGTGTTGTTCGGCGGCGACTTGAACGCGGGCAGGAAGTCCTTCCAGCTCGGGATTAGCTTGACGTTTACCGGCACGACGTCGCCTGCGTAGATCAGCCTCAGGCTGGCGTCACCCGACGCGGAGACGAGGTCGTACTGACCGCCGCCACCACCACCGCCACCGTGGATGATGTTGAACATCTCGTTCGACGAGCCGGCGTCCTTCCTCGTGATCTTGCAGCCCGTCTGCTTCTCGAACTTGGTCGCGAAGCTCTTGTCGGTGTACGCGGCCCACTCGACGACGCTCAGCGCCCCCTCGCCCTTGCCGATCGACGTCGGCAGACCCGAGCTCTTCGACACGCCGACGGTCGGCGCTACGAGCGCGCCGACGAGAGCGACGAGCGCCACGAACACCAGGTGCCGGCCGCGAATGCGCTTTCTCACGTTCCCTCCTTGATTGCGAACTCTGCGACCCGGCTCCAGGCGAGCCGGACACGCCTACCCTCCATCTCTCGTACGTCACTCGACGAGGTTTCGAGGTTCTGCTGCACCACCGCCAGCTCACCACCCGCGTCGAGGACGCAAACGTACCGCGTGATCGCACCGAGGTACACGGCAGCGCGAACCTGCGCCGGTTCGCCCTCGGTCGCCTCGGCCGACAGCAGCTTGATCTTCTCCGGCCGGATCGTGACGCGGCGGCCGTCGCGGTCGATGACGTTCGACGTGCCGACGAAGCCCGCGACGAACTCGGTACTGGGGTGCTCGTAGACCTCGGCAGGTGTCCCGATCTGCTCGATTCTCCCGTTGTTGAAGACCGCGATCCGATTGCTCATCGTCAACGCCTCGTCCTGATCGTGCGTGACGTAGATGAACGTCATCCCGAGCTCCTGCTGGATGCGCTTGAGCTCGATCTGCAGCTCTTGCCTCAGTTTGAGATCGAGCGCACCGAGGGGCTCGTCGAGCAGCAGCGCCTGCGGCCGGTTGACGATCGCGCGCGCGAGTGCCACCCGTTGGCGCTGGCCGCCCGAGAGCTGGCTCGGCTTGCGATCGCCATGCGCGTCGAGCTGCACCAGCCGCAGCGCCTCGCCGGCGCGGATGCGGCGCTCATCACGCAACTTGCCTTTCACGCGCAGGCCGTACTCCACATTCTCGCGCACCGTCATGTGCGGGAAGAGGGCGTAATCCTGGAAAACGGTGTTCACATCGCGCTCATATGGAGGCAGGCGCGATACATCCTTGCCCTGCAACTGGATGGTGCCGCCGTCCGGCCGCTCGAAGCCCGCGATCAAACGCAGCGTCGTCGTTTTGCCCGAGCCGGACGGGCCGAGCATGGTGAAGAACTCGCCGCGGCCGATCTCGAGGTCGACGCCGTCTACCGCCCGTACCTCGCCGTAGCTCTTGCGCAGTCCCGAGACGCTGACGTCCGCGTCGTCAGCCACTGCTGGCGAGAGCCTTCTCGATAATCGCCATCCCTTGTTCCAGATCGTCGTCGGAGATCGTCAGTGGCGGCAGCAAGCGGATGACGTTGCCGTAGATGCCGCAGGCGAGGAGCAAGAGGCCGTTCTCGAACGCCGTGGCGACGACCTCCGACGCACGGTCGGGTGTGCGCTCGGCGAACTCGAACGCGAGCATCGGGCCGATCCCGCGCACCTCGCCGATCGAGTGGGGACCTGCGGCGATCGCTTCGAGCCTCGGCCGGAGCACCTCGCCCAACGCGGTCGCTGCGGCAAGGAAGTCCGGCTGGGCAACGGCGTCGAGCACGGCGAGCGCAGCCGCACACGAGAGCGGGTTGCCGCCGAACGTCCCGCCGAGACCTCCGGGCGGGACCGCGTCCATCACCTCTGCACGTCCTGTCACGCCCGCGAGCGGCAACCCACCGCCAAGAGACTTCCCCGAGACGAGGAGATCGGGCTGGACGCCGTCGTAGTGCTCGATCGCCCAGACCTTCCCAGTGCGACCGATGCCCGACTGCACCTCGTCGTCGACGTACAGGATGCCATGCTTCGTGCACAGCTCCTGCAGGCGCGCCGGGAAGTCGGGTGGCATGACGACGAACCCGCCTTCGCCCTGCACCGGCTCGAGCACGACGCACGCGACGGTTTCGGGGTCGACATCTCCCTTGAACAGGTGCTCGAGCCCGGCGATCGCGTCGGTCGATGAAACGCCGCGGTAGGGATACGGCGCCGGCGTCCGGTAGACCTCGGGCGCGAACGGGCCGAAGCCGGCTTTGTACGGCTTCACCTTGCTCGTCATCGTCATCGTCAGGAGCGTCCGGCCATGGAACGCGTTGTCGAACACGACGACCGCCGGCCGGCCGGTCGCGACGCGCGCGATCTTGACCGCGTTCTCGATCGCCTCGGCCCCCGAGTTGACGAGCACCGAGCGCTGGTCGCTGCCCGCACACGGGGACAGCTCCGCGAGCCGGCGGCAGACCTCGACGTACGACTCGTAGGTGCCGACCATGAAGCACTGGTGCAGGAAGCGATCGGCCTGCTCGTGGATGGCGGCGACGACGGGTGCGAAGCCATGGCCCGTGTTCTGGCAGCCGATGCCGCCCGCGAAGTCGATGAAGCTACGGCCATCGACGTCGGTCACGCGCGCGCCCTCGGCCTGCGCGACGACGAGCTTCGGGGTCGAAACTCCGCGCGCGACGAAGCGGCCGCGGTCCGCGGTCACCCGCTCCGTGGTGGACTGCTCGGTCACGGCCACATCGTGATCTTCCACTTCTCGCGCCCACGGGTCAATGGACCTCGGGTTGGGCCGGTCTCGTACGATTCGTCCATGGAGAGCCTTCGGACGGAACTGCACCGCGTCGCGGACGCCATTGCGGACTATCGCGAGGGTCTTCCCGCAGCACACGTGGGTGCGGTCGCGTCGCGAGACGACGTTCGTCGGGCTCTCGGACGGGGGCTGCCGGAGGAACCCGCGGCCCTCGGCGCCGTCGTCGACGAGCTGGTGTCCCGCGCCGAAGGTGGGCTGATCGCCTCCGCAGGCCCCCGATAGCTCGGGTTCGTCGTCGGCGGGTCGCTCGATGCCGCGCTGCTCGCCGACCTCGTGACCAGTGGCTGGGATCAGAACGCGTTCACCGAAGCCCTGTCACCGGCCGCACTCGCGTTCGAGGACGTTGCGGGGAACTGGCTCAAGGAGCTGCTCAATCTTCCCGCGGGCGCGTCGGTGGGTTTCACGACCGGCGGCCAGGCGGCGAATACCGTCGGCCTCGCAACGGCGCGCTGGCACGCGCTGCAGCAAGAGGGATGGGATGTCGGGCGCGACGGGCTTCATGACGCGCCGCCCGTTCGGGTGCTCGCGAGCGTCGAACGCCACGCCACCATCGACCGCGCGATCCGCCTTCTCGGTCTGGGCGAACGCTCGATCGAGGAGGTGCCGGCCACCTCGACGGGCGCGATGGACACCGACGCTCTCGTGGCGGCTCTCGACGCCGCGCCGGCAGGCCCGACGATCATCTGCGCACAGGCCGGCAACGTGAACACCGGCGCCTGCGACGACCTGAAAGCAATCGCGACCGCCGCCCGAGCCTCGAACGCCTGGGTTCACATCGATGGAGCCTTCGGTCTGTGGGCCGCCGCCAGTCCCCGCACACGGGAGCTCGTCGACGGGATCGAGCTGGCCGACTCGTGGGCCCGTGACGGCCACAAGTGGCTCAACGTCCCATACGACTCGGGTTACGCGTTCTGTGCCCACCCCGAAGTCCACGTCTCGGCCATGACGTACACCGCCCCGTATCTCACCGGCCAGGTTGCCGGGCGTGTCTTCGGTGGTGGGGATTTCGTTCCGGAGTCGTCGCGGCGCGCGCGTGGCTTCGCGACGTGGGCAGCGATCCGATCGTTGGGACGGTCGGGGATTGCCGATCTCGTCGATCGCTGCTGTCTCCTCGCGGGACGCTTCGCCACCGGTCTCGACGCCTGCCAGGGCATGGAGGTCGTCAACGATGTCGTCCTCAACCAGGTGCTCGTCCGGGTCGGCGCGGAGCGCGTGACCAACGAGGTCGCACGGCTGGTGCAGCAGGACGGGACCTGCTGGCTCGGAGCGACGACGTGGCGGGGCGAACGGCTGCTCCGCATCTCGGTTTCGAACTGGCAGACAACCGAATCCGATGTGGATCTCTGTGTCGCGGCTATCCCTCGCGCGACGTGTGTCTGACGCCGCAGGGTGCGCGGGCGCGCGGTCTTTAACCGTCCCCGTTTACGCTTTGCGGCGATAGGTGTAGTGGGCCACGACTGAGGAGCAGGTGAGGCCGACGCATTCGTAGCCCGACGGGCCGCCGTCGAGGTTGTCGAAGAGGGGCTCGCCGCGGCCGAGCAGGATCGGTGTCACATGGATCCTCAGCTCGTCGACGAGACCCGCTCGCAGGTACTGCTGGATCGTGTTCGCACCGCCGCCAAGTGAGACATCCTGATCCTTTGCCGCCAGCCGCGCCAGTCCTCGTCGCCCCACGGCCCCCGGATCGGGCCGAACATGTTGCGCCCCATGATCGTCGCACCGATGTTCGTGTTCCAAGCCGCTACGTGGTCGTCGTCCAGCCCGATATCGCCGCCGCCCTCGTTGGT
>JBBQPW010000076.1:0-9352 GCA_038216845.1 Gaiellales bacterium
GACGCGGTCGCGTTCCTGAGCGACCTGCAGCGCGAGTTCGGAACGCGTCGCGCAGAACTGCTCGAAAGACGCGCAGCCCGCGCGCTACGACTCGCTGCCGGCGAGCTCCCGGACTTCCTGCCTGAGACGACGGCAGTCCGCGAAGGCGACTGGCAGGTTGCGCCCTATCCTCCCGAGATCGCGGATCGTCGCGTCGAGATCACAGGGCCGGTCGACCGGAAGATGGTGATCAACGCGCTCAACTCGGGCGCGAAGGTGTTCATGGCCGACTTCGAGGACTCGAACTCGCCGACCTGGGAGAACTGCATCGAGGGTCAGCGCAATCTCAGCGACGCACTTGCCGGGACGATCTCGCTCGATACCGGCGACAAGAGCTACCGGCTGAACGACGAGACCGCCGTGCTCTTCGTCCGCCCGCGCGGCTGGCACCTGGTCGAGCGCCACTTCGAGGTCGACGGCGCGCCCATCTCGGCCTCGCTCTTCGACTTCGGGCTGTACGCGTTCCGCAACCGCGCCGAAGGTGGCCGCTACCTCTACCTGCCGAAGCTCGAGTCGCACCTCGAGGCCCGACTCTGGAACGACGTGCTCACCTTCACCGAGAACCGGTTCGGGCTCGAGCGAGGCTTCTACCGGGCGACGGTGCTGATCGAGACGATCCTCGCCGCGTTCGAGATGGACGAGATCCTCTACGAGCTGCGCGAGCACTCTGCCGGGCTGAACGCCGGCCGCTGGGACTACATCTTCTCGGTGATCAAGAAGCTCGGCGCGCGGCCGGAGTTCGTGCTGCCCGATCGCAGCGCGGTGACGATGGCGGTGCCGTTCATGCGCTCGTACTGCGAGTTGCTCGTGAAGACGTGCCACCGCCGGGGGGCGTTCGCGATGGGCGGGATGGCAGCGTTCATCCCGTCGCGGCGTGACCCCGAGGTGAACGCCGTCGCGCTCGCGAAGGTGCGAGAGGACAAGGAGCGCGAGGCGTCGCAGGGATTCGACGGAACGTGGGTCGCCCATCCCGACCTCGTTCCGGTCGCGATGGAGGCGTTCGACGCGGTGCTCGGCGAGCGGCCGAACCAGATCGACCGGCAGCGCGACGACGTCAGCACGACCGCGGCCGACCTCCTGAACGTGGCGGCGACGCCCGGCGAGATCACCGAAGCCGGGCTCCGCAACAACGTCTCGGTCGGCATCCAGTACCTCGCGGCGTGGCTCCAGGGCTCCGGCGCCGTCGCGATCTTCAACCTGATGGAAGACGCCGCAACCGCGGAGATCTCTCGCTCACAGATCTGGCAGTGGCTCTATCACGGTAGGTTCAGCGCCGCCGACGTAGGCCGCATCACGGATGAGGAGACAGCGAAGCTCGGCCCTGGCTTCGACGACGCCCGCGCAATCTTCGAGCAGATCGCCACGCAGCCGGAATACGTCGAGTTCCTCACGCTTCCCGCGTACGAACGCCTCGCGTGACCCTCGACGACGCGCGCAGGCTCTGGCAGCCGGAGGGCAGCTACCTGAACACTGCGGGCTACGGCCTACCACCGCGGCCGGGATGGGAGGCGATGCAAGAGGCGCTTGCCGATTGGCAGGGCGGGCGGACGAGCTGGGAAGGCTGGGGCGCCACGACCAACGCCGCGCGTGTGGCGTTCGCGCAGATGGTGGGCGTCGAGAGGGAACGGGTTGCGGTTGGCGCCACCGTCTCGGAGCTCGTCGGGCTCGTCGCCGCATCCGTCGACCGCGGAGGGCTCGTCTGCGCTGAGGGCGACTTCACGTCGCTCGTCTGGCCGTGGCTCGTCAACGGCTTCGAACTCACCGAAGTGCCCGTCGCTGAGATCGCCGCCGCGATCGACCATTCCACGAAGGTCGTCGCGGTCAGCGTCGTCCAGTCGTCGAGCGGGGAGCTCGCCGACCTCGACGCGATCGTCTCCGCCGCACGAGCGCACGAAGCTCTCGTCGTCCTCGATGCGACGCAGGCCTGCGGCTGGCTACCTCTCGATGCGTCACGTTTCGACGCCGTCGCGTGCGCCGGCTACAAGTGGCTCTGCTCCCCGCGGGGCACCGCCTACCTCACACTCGGCGACGGTCTGCTCGATCGCGTTCTACCTCTCCACGCAGGCTGGTTCGCTGGCGAGAACAGCCACAGCTCGTACTACGGAGCACCGGTGCGGCTCGCCGAGTCGGCACGGCGACTCGACACGTCGCCTGCCTGGTTCTCGTGGGTCGCGGCCGCCCCGACGCTCGAACTCCTGAACGAGATCGGGATCGAGGCGACCCACCGCCACAACGTCTCACTCGCGAATCGTTTCCGAGCCGGGCTCGGGATGCCGCCGGGAGACTCCGCGATCGTCGCCACCGACCTGCCCGACGCCGAGCGACGACTCGAGCGCGCCGGAATCCGGGCGGCCGTCCGCGCCGGCTCGTTGCGTGCCTCGTTTCACGCCTATACGACCGAGGCGGACGTGGACGCTGCGCTCGACGCCCTGTTGTCGTAACCGCGCTTGGGGCTTTCGGATACGACCTCCCGCGCCGATACAGGCGCTGTGACGTCGCGCTTCTACCTCATGATCGGGCTGACGATCGTGGCTGTCGCCGTCGGCGGTTGGCGGTTCGCGCTGCCGGCGAGCAGCAACAGCCAGAAGCAGATCGTAGCGGGCGTTACGTCGCTCCTCGACACCGTCACGAGCGCGGAGTTCACCGGAGCGGAGGCCACGCTCGACGCGCAGCGGACCGCCACCGGCTCCTACGTCGGCGCTCCGCTCACGGCGCCGGTCGGCCTGGTACGCGCTGACGCGGTGTCGTACTGCATCCAGGTCGTGCAGGGCACCGTCGCGCACTACCTCACGGGACCCGACGGTACCCCGCGCCCCGGCGTCTGCTAGGGCAAGAACCCTGCGACGGCGGCTGCCGTGCCGTCGAAGTCGTCCCACAGGACGCTGTGCCCGCCGGCGACGGTCACGACCTCGAGATGTGGCGACTTGGGAACG
The DNA here is from genome assembly GCA_038216845.1 of Gaiellales bacterium. Classification (GTDB taxonomy): domain Bacteria; phylum Actinomycetota; class Thermoleophilia; order Gaiellales; family Gaiellaceae; genus Gaiella. The sequence continues at coordinate 2,973 of JBBQPW010000076.1, forward strand.
ACCGTGTTCGTGATCCACGACCTTGCGCCGAGCACGAGCAGCGTCGGCTGCTCCGGGAACGGCGGGGCCGCGGCAGCCATCTCGCTCCACGCGACGATCGCCGCGACTCGTGAGAAGCGCGCGCGCCAGCGGCCGTCGGCGCCCTCTTCGAAATGAGCGGCCATTTCGTCCTCGAGGATCGAGCGTGGCGTCGTGAACAGCGTCCCGTCGGCGAGCTTCGCGTCGACTGCGTCGTCGAGCGAGGCAAACGACGTGTCTGGACGCAAGCCCTCGGCGCTGGCGAGCGCGACGTCGGGCTCGATCCGCAGCGCGGGGTCGAGTAGCACCGCGCTCCCGACGAGCTCGGGGGCGGCCGCCGAGAGCTCGGCCACGATCCTGCCGCCGAAGCTGTGCCCGACCCAGGTCGCAGTCTCGATCCCGAGGGCGCCGGCCGTTTCGATCAGGTCGGCGATGTGCGTTGCGATGCCCCAGGGCGGCTCGGAGCCGGAATGACCGTGCCCGCGAAGGTCGACTCCGACGACGCGGAACCCGGGGAGTCGCGTGGCGAGCTGCTCGAAGCGCGCGCCGTGCCCGGTCACACCGTGCAGGCAGATCACGGGCGGTCCGGCCATGTCGCCCCACTCGTAGGTGCTCAGCCGCATGAGCTGAGTCTGCCCGAAAGCGGCAGGCGCGACGCAGCATCGACCGCGCGAGCGGCTACTGTCACGGCGTGCTCGGACTCTGGATCGCGCTTGCTGTCGTCGCGCTCGTTGCAATCGCCTTCGTCATCGGCTTCAACCGACTCGTCCGGCTCCGCAACGAGGTCGACACCGGCTGGTCGAACATCGACGTTCAGCTGAAGCGGCGCGCGGATCTGATCCCGAACCTCGTCGAGGCCGTGAAGGGCTATGCGGCACACGAGAGCGGCGTGTTCGAGGCGATCACCGCCGCGCGCACAGCACTCATCGGCGCCGGCACACCCGCCGCCGCAGGCCAGGCGAACGATGTCCTGACGGCTGCCGTCGGCAAGCTGTTCGCCGTCGCGGAAGCGTATCCCGATCTCAAGGCGTCGCAGAACTTCCTGCGCCTGCAGGGCGACCTCACCGACACCGAGGACAAGATCAGCGCCGCACGCCGTTACTACAACGCGACCGTGATGCGCTACAACACGAAGATCCAGAGCTTTCCCGGCCTTCTCTACGCTGGCGCGCTCGGATTCAAGCCTCGGGAGTTCTTCGCGGCCGATGCCGACGCGCACGCACTGCCCCAGGTCGACCTGACTCCCGGCTAACTGGTGCTCGGACTGGTGCTGGAAAGTCCATGACGCTGCAGGAGCAGATCCGGTCGAACCGCTGGCACAGCGTCGTGCTGATCGGCGGCTTCGTGGTCGTGATCGCGATTCTTGCCGGGTTGCTGGCCGTTGCGCTGAATGTCTGGATCGGCGCGTTCGCGCTCGCCGGAGCGTCCGTATACGCGGTTGTCGGCGTCGCGAGCTCGCGAAACATGGTGTCGTCGCTGACCGGCGCACACGAGCTGCCGGCGGAACAGATGCGGCCGCTGCAACGACTCGTCGAGAACGTCTCGATCGCGGCCGGCCTGGCCGTGACCCCGGAGGTACGGATCGTCGACGACTCCGCTCCGAACGCGTTCGCAACCGGACTGACCCCCGGCAATAGCTTCGTGGGCGTCACCACCGGCCTACTCCAGACGATGCCGAAGCGCGAGCTGGAAGCGGTGATCGCCCACGAGATCTCCCACGTACGGAACCGCGACACGCGCCTGATGACGCTCGCAGTCGTCTTCGCCGGGGTGATCGCCCTCGTCGCCGATATCGCGCTTCGGACGATGGTCTACGGCGGCGGACGCTCGAAGAACCGCGGCGGCCCGATCGTCATCGTGATCGCGATCGTCGGTTTCATCCTGGCGCCGATAGCGGCGATGCTGCTGCGCATGTCGCTTTCCCGCCGGCGCGAGTACCTCGCCGATGCAACCGCGGCCGAGATCACGAACGACCCGGAGGGAATGGCGATGGCACTGCGCCGCCTCGAGCTCGACACGACGACCGTGCGTCAGGCCGATTCCTCCGTCGCTCATCTCTGGATCGAGAGCCCGACGAGCCGGGTCAGTGACGGCCCGACCGGGTCGAGCGCACTCGCGGGGCTGTTCGACACCCACCCCCCGCTCCAATCGCGGATCGAAGCGCTCGAGCAGGCGGGAGGCTTTCAGCTCCCTCCCGATCTTTCCCCCGACCGACCATTCATCGAAACGGCCGACGAACCGTCCCCGCAGTGATTGCGACGGCGGACATCCTCGACGAGCACGGCGAACGCGCAGCCGTCTGCGAGCTCGGGCTCCGTCAGTTCGGCGGGGTTGGGGCGTTCTCGGGTCTCATCACCACGATCCGCTGCTACGAGGACAATGCCCTCTTGCGCGAATGCGCTTCCCGGCAGGGCGCCGGGGGTGTGCTCGTGGTGGACGGCGGAGGCTCGCTGCGTGTGGCGTTGCTCGGCGACAACATCGCCGGCATCGCTCGCGACAACGGCTGGTCGGGTGTCGTCATCAACGGTTGTGTGCGGGACGTCGCGGCACTTCGCGAGCTCGAGATCGGGATCAGCGCACTCGGCTCGAACCCCCGTCGCAGCGGCAAGAACGGCGGCGGCGAACTGGACGTCGCGGTGACCTTCGGCGGCGCAACGTTCACGCCGGGCGCCATGCTCTACGCGGACGACGACGGCATCGTCGTGCTCTGAGCAAGCGCCGATCCGTCACACTGTTGCCGTGGGTGGTTCTCTGCTCTCAGTCCTGCTTTCCGGTTTCCTGATCGGCGGACTCGCGCGGCTCGCACTTCCCGGGCCGGATCCGATGCCATTCTGGTTCACGGTTCTCGTCGGCCTGACCGGTGCGCTCGCGGGTGGAGGGATCGCGGCTGGTATCTACGGAACGCGTCACACCTTCGACAAGTCGAACCACGCGTTCGTCACGTTGCTCCTCGAGGTCGGCGCCGCGATCCTGATTCTGGCGCTGTACCGGCGCTTCGTGCAGCGCCGACCGCTCTCCGGACCGGACGCTCGCAGCTTTCCATCGCGGGGGTTCGGCATCGCACGCATGCGCGCGCGTCTCCGGCAACTCGGCATCGATCCCGACCGCCTGACCGGCCAACCGGGCGGCTCCGCGAACCGAGCAGGTGCCAAAGCAGACGATGTGGCAGAGCAACTGGAGAAGCTCCGCGAGCAGCGCGACAACGGCGCGATCACCGACGAGGAGTACGACCTGGCGCGGGAGCGGCTTCGCCGCTACTGAAGTCGGCCGAAGTCGGCGCCGGGTGAAATTGGCGACAGATCGTGGCACACTTGCAAGGGCCGATGCCGGTCGCGCAGATCACGACGGATTCCCGGGAAGCGGGTGCCTACGACGAGCAGTACAGCGTGCTCGTCGAGGATCTGCGTCGCCACGGCTTCGTCGTGACGAGGGCACGCGGTCGACCACAGCAGGGTCGGCCCGAGGAGAGCACGGAGACGACGATCCAGCTCATCGAATTCGGCGTCGAGGCTGCCGAACTGGCGGACGAAGTCGCGGAGATCCGCCATGCCGCCTTGCGCTGCTTGCACGGAGCACCTCCGGGGTGCGAACGGCGACTCCTCGTCTACGGCCCTCATGGTCAGCACCTGCTGGAGCTCAGCATTCCCGCCGTCATCTAGTGCGACCGAGGATTGTGGCGACATGGCCACCGCCGGGTCCGGCGATCGGCCCGCCGCTACTGTTGGCGGCGACGAGATCCTGAGACGACGAGAGGAGATTCACGATGGCGTACGGAGTTGTCCACCAGTTCCCCGGCGGTACGAAGGAGCAGTACGAGGCGTCGATCGCAGCCGTGCACCCAGCCGACGGGTCACTGCCGACGGGCCAGATCCACCACGCCGCTGGCCCGACCGAGGATGGCTGGCTGATCACGGCGATCCACGAGTCGAAGGAGAGCTGGGAGCACTTCCGCGACAGCGTCCTCGGCCCGGCGATGGCGCAAGGCATCGAGGGCGGTTTCACCGCACCGCCAAACGAGACGGCGTTCGACGTTCACAACCTCGCCAAGTAACCACGGCCCAAACGGTTGAGGTCACACCGGACCGGCGGGTGCCAATCCCACCGGTTCGGTGTCTCGACAAAGAAATGCACCGAGCCAGGTCGCCTGGCTCCTGCTTCCCAACTGACCTCCGCCGAAGCGTCTGCCACTTGGGAGGCCATCCTCGGGCGCTCCAACTCGGTGCAATCGCCAACCTAGGGATCGGAGGACGCGTCTGCAAGAGCCGTCGACCTCGATGCCCGCAAATTGCGGCTGATTCTCGCCGGGATACCGGCTACCAGACCCGCCATGCCTGGCGGGAGACGAACAAACCGTGCCCCATACGGTTCCGGCAGGTGACTCCGGTGAGGCGTGACGTGCAGCTGAACAGCCCGTGTTGCCAGACCCTGCAGTAGCGAAGCGTGACGTAGCTCGGCCGCTGCGTCGAGGGGTTGTAGAGGATCCCGCCCGAGCAGTTGATCGCACCGCGACCCGTCGCCATGAGCGCGAGCCGTGCCAGTCAGCGCCTGCACCGTTTGGTCGCATGCAGCGAGCCTGGAGCAGGCCGCCGTAGTTGGACCGAGCGATGTTGCAGAGCAGCAGCGCGGCCGGGATCCACAGCCACAACCCACGATCCTCATCGCCCTGGGTCTCCTCGAACTATCTCCAGCTTGTGCTCCTGCCCGTGATCATCGTCGGCCAGAAGTTCCAGGCGCTAGCCGCGGACAAGCGTGCGCTGCAGACGTACCAGGATGCAGAGGCGGCGCTGCACGAGGCGCTCGAGATCCAGGAACATCTAGCGAGTCAGGACAAGGGTTCTCGCCGAGCTGATCACCGCCGCCCGGCCGTAGGAGCCGGGTGGTGGTGAACGCACACCGACTGAGCTTAAGAAAGGCGTAGTCGTGCCGCAGTAACATCGATGTCCGTGTCTCGACGACAGCAGACCTTCTTGTGACGTCGCCATTACTCGAGCTCGTCGTCGGCTCTCGCAGCGAGCGCTCCGCGCGCCCGGCGCTTGTCGCCAGAGTGCTGAGTGGCGCAATCTTCCTCGTCTTCGGTCTTGGCAAGTTCTTCTCGCACGCGACCGAGACGGCGTCGTTCGACAGCTACGGCCTCCCCGCGCCAAGCGCTTTCGTCTACCTGATCGGCCTCCTCGAGGTAGTCGGTGGGTTGTTGTTGATCGTCGGGCTCGCTGTGCGCCCCGTGGCGCTCGCACTCGCCGGCGACATGGTCGGGGCGATCGCTACCGCAGGTCGAGTCGACGGCGGTGTGATCAACCTGGGTCTTGCTCCGGCCTTGCTGGTGGTCATGATTGGCCTAGTCTGGGCAGGAGCAGGCGAGCGTTCGCTCGACGCGCGTGTCGCCGCCGCGATCGCCCAGCGGCATTCCACCTGACGAGCACGTCGCTGTACGATTCTGCGCTCGTGAACCTGCGAGAGCTGCTCGACTCGCACCGGGGCGAAAGCCTCGACACATATGCGCGCGGGATCAACCCGCAGTTCGTCAGGATCCTGCGGACGATCCGCTTCGATCGCACCTGAGAGCGAGCGTCGGGCGCATACCTCTTCGACTCCGACGGCGAACGGTACCTCGACCTGCTCGGCGGTTTCGGCATGTTCAACGTCGGTCGCAACAACCCGCGTGTCCGTCAGGCGATCGTCGAGGCGATGGAGCTCAAGGTGGCGAGCGCCATCCAACTCGGCGTTTCGCCTCTCCCCGGACTGCTTGCCGAGGCGCTTCTCGAGCGTGCCCCGGCTGGGCTCGGGAAGGTGATCTTCACGAGCTCCGGCACCGAGGCCGTCGAGGCGGCGATCAAGCTCGGGCGCGCCGCGGTCGGCCGACCGCGCGTCCTCTCCGCCGAGCACGGCTTCCACGGCCTCACGCTCGGCTCGCTCTCGCTGAACGGGAATGCGGAGTTCACGGATCGCTTCGGGCCGCTGGTCCCGGGCTGCGACAAGGTGCCGTGGAACGACCTCGAGGCGCTGGAACAGGAGCTCGCGCAGGCCGATGTGGCGATGCTCGTGCTGGAGCTGGTGCAAGGAAAAGGCGCGATCCTTCCGGCGCCCGACTACCTGCCGGGAGCGCCGGAGCTCTGCCGCCGGCACGGGACGCTGTTCTGCGTCGACGAGATGCAGACCGGCTTCGGCCGGACGGGTCGGTTTCTCGCACTTGGAGCATCGGGGGCTGGAGCCAGATCTCGTGACGATCTCCAAGTCGTGTCGGGTGGCTTCATTCCGTCTGGCGCCCTGTTGATGCGCGACGAGGTGTTCTTCGCCGTCTTCGACTCGCTCGAGCACGCAGTCAGCCACGGCTCGACCTTCGCGCCGCACGACTTCGCGATGGC
>JBBQPW010000077.1:0-9348 GCA_038216845.1 Gaiellales bacterium
TGTAAGCGGAGCGCCAGCTAGCATCTCCCGGTGGCCGAGGAACAACGACTCTCGCTCGATCAGCAGCTCGAGGAGCTCGGGGCCCAGCTTGCCTGGGTCCGTGAGTACCTTTGACCCCGCCAAGCTGACCACACGCAAGGCGGAGTTGGAGGCTGCCATGGGCGCCCCGGCCTTCTGGGACGACCAGAGTGGCGCGGCGCGGATCTCGCGCGAGCATGCGCGAGTCACGCGCCAGCTGGACACCTACGACCGTCTGTCCCGCGAGCACGAGGACGCGCGCGAGCTCTACGAGCTCGAGCCCGATCTCGGTGACGAGGTCGAGGCGCAGCTCGAGCCGTTGCGGCTGGAGCTCGCCAAGCTGCAGGAGGACGCGCTCTTCAACGGCGAGTACGATGGCGGCGACGCGGTGCTTTCGATCAACGCTGGAACCGGCGGCACCGACGCGCAGGACTGGGCCGAGATGATGCTCCGCATGTACCTGCGCTGGAGCGCAGATCGTGGCTACCAGACGGAACTGATCGAAGTGAGCCCCGGTGAGGAAGCGGGAATCAAGTCCACGACCGTCACGGTGAAGGGCGAGAACGCGTACGGCGTGCTCAAGGCCGAGCGCGGTGTGCACCGGCTCGTTCGCCTCTCGCCGTTCGACTCGGCGCACCGGCGCCACACGGCGTTCGGCCAGGTGGTCGTGGCACCCTTGCTACCGGACGACGCCGCGGTCGAGATCGACGAAAGCGACCTGCGCATCGACACCTATCGTGCGAGCGGAGCTGGCGGCCAGCACGTCAACAAGACCGATTCGGCCGTGCGCATCACGCACCTCCCGACCGGCGTCGTCGTGCAGTGTCAGAACGAGCGCTCGCAGATGTCGAACAAGCAGACCGCGCTGCGCATCCTGCGCTCGAGGCTGGCCGAGCTGCAGGAGGAGGAACGGGAGGCGGAACTCGCGAAGGAACGCGGTGCCGCGCAGGACATCGGCTTCGGAAGTCAAATCCGCTCCTACGTGCTGCATCCGTATCAGCTGGTGAAGGACCACCGCACCGATTTCGAGGTCGGGAACATCCAGGCCGTGCTCGACGGCGGGCTCGACGGCTTCATCCGGGCCTACCTGCTCAAGAAGGCAGCTGACGAGGGAGCGGCCGTCAATGTCGGCTAAAGTGAAGTCTCAACCCGAGCCGGAGCAGGCCGTACTGACATCCTCGACGCGGCTGGCTTCACCCCTGGATCCGGTGCAGGAAGACGCTTTCACCATGGACGAGCCCTCAACCGTAGTCGCCGTGCCGCAAGAGGAGACCGCGGGCTCCGAGGAGTCGGCGGCGACCCAGGCGGGCTCGACGATGATCGTGTTCGAGAACGTGCGCAAGGTCTACGAGCCGCATGTCATAGCGCTCGACGGCGTGTCGTTCACGATCGACAAGGGTGAGTTCGTGTTCGTCGTCGGCGCATCCGGGTCCGGCAAGTCGACGATGATCCGGCTGCTGCTCAAGGAGCTCGAGCCGACATCCGGCCGCATCATCGTCGGAGGGCGGGACCTCGGCCGCCTGAAGCATTCGAAGATTCCGCTGCTGCGTCGCAACGTCGGCTGCGTCTTCCAGGACTTCAAGCTCCTGCCGAACCGCACGACGTCCGAGAACGTCGCGTATGCGCTGAAGGTACAGGGCGAGTCGAACAACGAGATCCGTCGCAAGGTCCCCGATGTGCTGAACCTCGTCGGTCTCGCGCACAAGATGAACTCGAAGCCCGACGAGCTCTCCGGCGGTGAGCAGCAGCGCGTCTCGATCGCACGCGCCGTCGTCAACCATCCGCCGCTCTTGATCTGCGACGAGCCGACGGGCAACCTCGATCCGGACACGTCGGTCGGGATCATGCAGCTCCTCTACACGATCAACCGCACGGGTACGACGATCCTGATGGTCACGCACGACCGCGAGATGGTCGACAAGATGCGCCGCCGAGTGATCGCCCTCGACCAGGGCAAGCTGATGCGCGATGAGCGCCGCGGAGGGTACGAGTCAGAGTGATGAGCCGCCTCCGCCTAGTCGTCTCCGAGTCGTTCCACTCGATGCGGGCAAATCTGTCGACGACCATCGCGGCGACGATGACCGTGCTGATCGGGATGTTCCTGCTCGGCCTGTTCATCGCACTCGGAACCTGGGTCATCTCCTGGTCCGACCACGTGAAGTCGCAGCTCGACATCAAGGTGTATTTCGCCGAGCGCGAGACGCCGAGGCAGGTAAACGCGGTCCGCGTGTATCTCGCTCAGCAGCAGCTCGCAGGGAAGGTGAAGACCTACCGGTTCATTTCGAAGGCTGAGGCGCTACGCAGCATGCGAAAGACCAATCCCGACTTCGTGAACGGCGTCTCGTCAAATCCGCTGCCCGATGCCTACACCGTGACCCCCGGACGCGCGGAGGATGTCAAAGCCGTTGCTGACGGCATTCGCGCGCAGCACTTCAAAGGGCTGGACAGAACAGATCCGCGGAACGCGCCGCAAGGGGTGGGTGACGGGAGGCAGACGTCGAAGCGGATCTTGCAAGTAGCCCGCGCCATCGAGCTCGTGTTCCTCGTCGCGGTAATAGTGCTGTTGGCGTCGTCGATCCTGCTGATCGCAAACACGATTCGCCTGTCGATCTTCTCGCGGCGCAGGGAAATCGAGGTGATGAAGCTTGTCGGCGCAACGAACTGGTTCGTGCGGGGGCCGTTCATGCTCGAAGGGCTGTTCTGCGGGGTGGGCGGAGCCTTCACGGCTGTCATCCTGCTGTTGCTGGGCAAGGAGGTCGCGTTACCGGCGATCCTCCATCACGTCGACAGCTCGTCGAGCGTGAAGGCACTCGACTTCTCGCTCAACGCGTTGATCCTGCTCGGCGTCGGTCTTCTCGTCGGCGCGCTCGGTTCCGGCATGACGATGCGGCGCTTCCTCCGCGTCTGACCGCCCACCTAGCGCTAGGACGATCTCGGCACAATCGCGTGCGCAAGACGACCGTTCGCCTGTCACGTGACAGGCGAAGGAACAGGACTGCGCAACGTTGTCCACAGGCGATGCCCTCGTAGCCGTCGGTACGGTGGTCGGATGCCGGGAAGGAGAGGGAGAACGGGGCGTGCGAAGCGGCCGAGCCGTTCCGAGCGCCATACGCGAGCGACCGCGGCGGGTGGCCGTGCGGCCGTCCGGGCAGCCGAGCGGGCGATCGAGATCGTCCTGCCGCAGCGGCGTGTCGAGCCGGAGACCGTCGTCGCGCATCTCGGACCGACGAACTCCGGCAAGACGTATGACGCGCTCGAGTTTCTGAAGAAGCAGGGGAGAGGCGTCTACGCAGGCCCGCTGCGGATGCTCGCGCAGGAAGCCCATCGGAGGCTCGCAGCCGAGATCGGCGAGGAGCGCGTCGGCCTCGTCACAGGGGAAGAACGCGTCAACGAGGACGCGCCGATCATCTGCTGCACGGTGGAGATGGCGCCGTCGTCGGGCGAGGTGCTCGTGCTCGACGAGGTCCAGTGGGCCGACGACGATGAGCGCGGTTCGGCTTGGACGCGGCTTCTGCTGGCCGGCGACTACCGGCACGTTCTGCTCCTCGGCGCGCTCGATGCCGAGCCGCTTGTCCGCCATGCGTTTCCCGAGGTCGAGATCAAGGTCTTCGAGCGAAAGCTGCCGCTCGAGTTCGTCGGCGAGCGGGCCTTGCGGTCCGTCACGCCTGGGACCGTGCTGGTTGCGTTCAGTCGCAAGGCAGTTCTTGCGCTCGCCGGTGAGGCGAACCGCCTCCGGCCCGGGAAGATCGCGGTGCTGTACGGGGCGATGCCGCTCGCGTCACGTCGCGAGGAGATCGACCGGTTTCTCTCAGGGTCGGCCGAGGTGTGCGTGGCGACCGACGTGCTCGGCCACGGGGTGAACCTGCCGTGCGAGACGTTGCTCTTTGCCGAGTCGACCAAGTTCGACGGGCAAGAACGTCGCGATCTGCTGCCGTGGGAGCTCGCGCAGATCGCGGGTCGCGCCGGCCGCTTCGGGCTTGTCGACCGCGGCCACGTTGGCGTGCTCACCGATGTTGCTTGGGCGAATGCGGATCCACGTCTGGTCGAATCGGCATTGCAGCCGCATGTCGAGCTTCCGAGTGGCCAGCGCGGCTACCGGATCGTAGACGAGGCTCGCATCAGGCCACGGCTCGACGATCTCGGCGTCACCGATCCCCGAGATCTGGACGCGGCCCTCGCCGCGTGGCATCGCGTAGCAACCCGCGAGTGGGCGTACGAGAGTTGGCTCGCGGTCGAATCGCTCTCGCCGATCCGTGGTCGGCTCGGTGCGGTGCAGCGTCGTCTGCGGGAGCGGAGTAGGCGGCTGTCGCTCAAGGACACGTGGAAGCTGATCAACGCACCGATCGACGAGGACAACGCCGAGCTTCTCGCCATCCTGGCTTTGGCAATCGCCGGTGACTCGGCACAGCGCTTCCTGCTGGCATTCCTGCTCGATCCGGCGCGCCTGCGCGACTCGTCGCTCGAGGAAGCCGAGCAGGCCGGCCGCGTCGCGGCGATCCTGCGTTGGTTCGCTCTCCAGTACCCGGGTGTCGGCGGCGTCACGATCGAAGGCGCGGCTGCGCTCGAAACGGCGGCGGCGGCGCGTGTCGTCGCCCGGCTGCGCGTCGAGGTGAGCGATCCGACCGTTGGCCGATGCCGGTCCTGCGGCAAGAGCTGCGCGCCCTGGTTCCCGCTCTGCGACCGCTGCTTCGGACGAGCTCGATGACGTGGCCGAGCACACGCTCACGACCCGCGACCTGAACCGAGCCCTACTCGCGCGCCCGAGCGGTTCCGGCAGGCTGTGTTCACCACCGAGAATCCGCAGTCCGTGGCGACGTTCCTCGTCGACAGCACGGTTGCCGGCAAGTGGCGTGTCGAGCGGGCGGGATCGCACGCGACACTATTGCTCGAGCCGTTCGAACGCCTTCCGGCCTCGGCGAAGAGGGCGGCCGCGGAGGAAACCGCCGGGCTCGTCAGGTTCATGGAGCCCGACGCGGTGTCGTACGCGGTGCGCGCTGTGTCCGCTGCTTAGACTGGGACGGTGGCCAAACCGACCGGAACCAAGCCGATTGCGGAGAACCGCCGTGCGCGCTACGACTACGAGCTGCTCGAGCGGTTCGAGGCCGGCATCGTGCTGACCGGCACAGAGGTGAAGTCCCTGCGGGCCGGGCAGGTGCAACTCGCGCACGCGTACGGCGAGGTGCGCGGCGGTGAGGTATGGCTCGTCGGCGCGTCGATCGCCGAGTACAGCCAGGGCAACGTCGCGAACCATGCACCCGAGCGCGACCGCAAACTCCTTCTCCACGCGCGTGAGATCGACTCGTTGCTCGGGCAGGTGCGGGAAAAGGGTCACACCATCGTGCCGACCCGGCTGTACTTCAAAAACGGTCGGATCAAGGTCGAGATGGCCGTCGCGCGCGGCAAGGTACGCATCGACAAGCGGCGCGATATCGCCAAACGCGATGCCACGCGCCAGATCGAGCGGGCGCTCAAGAGCCGCCGGTAGGCGCCCGGATGACGCCGCGGATCACCGTCGTCGGGTCGCTCAACATCGATCTCGTGGCGCGCTGCGCGCGGCTCCCGCACCCGGGTGAGACGATCGGCGGGGCCGACTTCCGGAGGATCCCGGGCGGGAAGGGCGCAAACCAGGCGGTGGCAGCAGCGCGCCTCGGCGCGGAGGTGCGCTTCGTCGGCCGGGTCGGCACCGACCGCTTCGCGCTCGACGCGCTGGAGCAGGAAGGTGTCGACGTGAGCAGCGTGGTCGCCGACGACGGCGAAAGCGGTGTGGCGCTGATCTTCGTCGACGACGCGGGCGAGAACGTTATCGTCGTCGCGCCCGGCGCGAACGGCCGGCTCGCGGCGGCCGACGTCCCAGCGGAGAGAGCGGACGCCGTCCTCTGCCAGCTCGAGATCCCGGTCGAGGCCGTGAGCGCAGCCGCGGCCCACGCCGGCCATTTCTGCCTCAACGCGGCCCCGGCCGGAGCCGTGCCGGCGGAGATCGTGCGGCGAGCCGACCTCGTCGTCGTCAACCGGTACGAGTTCGACGCGCTCGGAGTGACGCCGTCGCTGACCGCGTTGACGCTCGGCGCCGAGGGAGCTGTTTTGCTCGAGTCCGGCGTCGAGGTGGCACGCGCTGCCGCGCCGTGCGTGGACGCGGTCGACGGGACGGCGGCGGGCGACGCGTTCTGCGCCGCGCTCCTGGTGTATTTCCTTCGCGGCGTCGACCGGAAAGAGGCGCTACGTCTGGCCTGCGCGGCGGGCGCACTCGCCGCGTCGCGGCTCGGAGCTCAGCCGTCGTTGCCGACCGCGGCCGAAGTCGAGGAGCTGACCGCGGCGACATACCGCTGACCGGGCCTCAGCTACAGGCGCGTGTGTTCGCCCAGCTGAGGCTCGCTGTCGCGCGAAGGCCGCGGGCCGGCTCCGTGGTCTTGACGACGAAGCCGAGGCGTCCCGGCTTCCAGCGGCCGTTCGGACACGCGTAGCCGAGCTTTCGAGCGCTGAGCGTGAAGCCCACGTTCGGGCCGCCCTCGGCGCAGTTGGCGTCCGCGAACGTACCCAGGCGAACTCGGTGCGAGCCCGTCTTCCCAAACGGCGTCAGGTACACCTGTGCTCGAACCGTCAGCTTTCGCGTTACTGAGCAGGCGACCCTTGTGTCGATCCAGACGCCTCGCAAGTCGACAGCCCTGGGCGTCACGAGGATGCCGCTTGTCACGTGAAGCGAGCCGAGGTAGGCATCGCCGTACGCTGTCGGCGGCTCGCCCGCGGCGGCAGGTCCGGTCGCTGCTGCCAGCCCGAGGATGGTTGCTACTACTACTCGCTTCATGTCGTGCTCCCTTCGTCTCGCAAGGTTCCCCGAACGGTCACGAATCCTGGCTCGATCCTGTAGCCGTGTCTCTCGTTGAGACGTCGGATCGGCTCGTTTCGTTCCTCGTTCATCGTCTTCAGGAACCGATAGCCGGTGGATTTCGCCCATGCGATCTCGGCCCGCTTGAGACAGCCGGCGATACCACGGCCACGAGCATCGCGCCGCACTGCGGTCATGTCGTGCCAGGCCACGTCGCCCTCGGCAGTGAGCATCGAGAGCTTTGCGTAGCCGGCGACATCTCCATCGAGCAAGGCGATGAACGTCGCATCGGGGTGGTCGCTCGCGCCTTGCATGTCGTTTGCCAGCCAATGGTCGAACGACGCCAGCTCGGCCTCGGCTTCGCCGGGAATATCGGGCACGGCTTCGCAGTAGACGTCGTACAGCTGGCGAGCGAGGTGAGGGTGGTCGGCGAGCGTGACGACCTTCACACCGGATGGAGGCTCGAGCGGCGGCGCTGCGATCTCGGCCAGATCGAGCGTGAGGATCGAGCTCCGGCCGACCTCGGTGAATCCCCGCCGCTTCGCCCAAGCAATGCTCGCGTCGTCGGTCTCACCTACGCCCGCGGTGGCCTCGACGCAGGAACGCTCCCTCAGCCAGGACGCGAGGTGCGCGAGGACGGCAGTACCGACTCCTAGGCCACGTGCAGTCGGCAGCACGACGACCATCGCACGGCCGCCGCCCGGAGGCGAATGCCAGCCGGCGATTCCAACGCCCGCGCCGACCGCCTCCCCGTCGTTCCGCGCCAGGAGCCACACCATGTCGTCTGCCTGCCGGCGCCAGTCCAGGTACCCGTCGACCGTCTCGGGATCGTGGGGCCACACCGCGTTGCGGACGGCAACGAGCTGTGCCAGCTCGCCTTCGTCGATCTCGCGGATCTCCACGGGTAGACCGTAGCTCCGACCGCGAGGGCGCGAGGAGTAAGCTCGCCGCCGTGCCCGTGGTTCGCCCACCCGCGTTCTGGATCGACATGGCCGTCAAGGTCGCGCTCGTCGGTCTCCTTGCGTTCGGCGCGTTCTCGGGCCGTTCCTGATCGACGTCCTCGGCAACACGTTCGATCTCTACGACACGATCAGCTGGTGGGACGACGCTAACCACTACGTCAACTTGGCGATCCTGCGGGAGATCGGCGAGTTACTTCGCGTTCATCCGCCACTCGAGCGAGCTTTCGACGGCCCACACCGACACGCTGGGGGATCTCAGCCTCGGTTTGCTCGGCTCGGCGACCACCGCAGTGTTTCTCGTCTCTCTCAGCAGCCGGCGCCGCCGGCCGGTGACAGCTTAGGGCGCAGGGACGGTCGCGAGGATCTCGTCGAGAACCGCCTGCGGCGTTGTCCCGCTCACCACCAGACGGTGGCGCAACACAAACGGCGCAACCATGCGAACGTCGTCGACGGTGATCGTGTCTCGACCCGAGATCCGCGCCTGCGCCTTGGAGGCTGCGATGACGTGAATCGCCGCGCGTGAGCTCGCCCCGAGCTCGACATTCGGCAGCTCGCGTGTCTTCCGGACGAGGCCGACGACATAGCGGAGGATCGGCTCCGGCGCGATTGTCGAGTCGATCTCGGTACGTGCCTTGTCGAGGCCCGCGACCCCGAGCAGGGGGCGGACCTCGCCCAACATGTCCGGCGCGATGCCGAGGTGCGGCAGGGCGAGCATGTCGATCTCGCTCTGGAGGTCGCAGTAGTCGAGGTTGATCTTGAAGAGGAAGCGGTCGAGCTGCGATTCGGGGAGGGGGTAGATCCCTTCGTGCTCGTACGGGTTCTGCGTCGCGATCACAAGGAACGGATCGGGCAGACGATGCTGGCGTCCGTCCACCGTGACGTGCCGCTCCTGCATCGCTTCGAGCATCGCCGCCTGCGTCCGCGGCGGCGTGCGGTTGACCTCGTCCGCGAGGACGACGTTCGCGAAGATCGGCCCGGGCAGGAAGACGTTCTCCCCGTGCTTCGTCACCATCTGGCCGATGATGTGCGTCGGCGTGGTGTCGGGTGTGAACTGGATGCGCTTGAACGACGAGCCGAGAACGTGCGCCATCGCGCGGCTGAGCAGCGTCTTGGCACTTCCGGGAGGCCCTTCGATGAGCACATGCCCGTGGGCGAGCGCGGCGATGAGAAGCAACTCGACGGCCTGATCCTGGCCGACGACGACCTTCCGCACCTCGTCCTTCGCGGCGTCGCGCAGGCTTGTCAGGCTGTCGAACCGTGCCTCGTGCGCGCGGGCGCGCAGAACGCTCATCGTGTCGTGAGTTGTCTCCACCGAACCCTTCCTCGAGAATCCTTTCCTCGCACGATAGCGCCCCTTGCGGTCAAAACAACCCCACGGGCCGGGCGGACGCTATCGTGGGTGGACACACATACGGGGGCGTCCAGGTTTCGACGTGGTCGGTTCTCCGGCAGAGTTGCGAGCCGAGGTCGCCGGTTGGCCTCGTAAATCCACCGGCACAACGCAAGTGCGAAGAACGATCTCGCACTCGCCGCCTAGTAACAACT
>JBBQPW010000078.1:0-9260 GCA_038216845.1 Gaiellales bacterium
GCTGGCCGCGTTCGAGTCGCCAGAGCCAGTTGCCGTTCGTCGTCCCGGGCCGGTTCATACGGGAGCTGCTACCGAGCCCGAGAACGTCCTGCATCGGATTCATCGCGAGAGCGGCGCGCGAGCTCAGGGCCAGCTCGAGCAGGCTCCACGCCGGGTCGGGATCCGCCGGATCGAGGCCGGTCGCGATGCGCTGCCGGCGGGTGAGCGAGTCCCACCAGCCGCGCGCGGTCTCGGTGTCGTGCGTCCCCGTGCACACGGCCAAGGGCTCGCGGGGGGTCGCCGGCAGGTGCGGGTTGCGCGGGTTGCCGTCGAAGGCGAACTGGAGGACCACCGTTCCGGGTAGCCCCAGCTCATCGCGCAATCTCCGGACGGCCGGCGTGATGACGCCGAGATCCTCGGCTATCAGGGGTAGCTCTCCGAGCTCTGCCCGCATTGCCTCGAAGAGCGCCGCGCCAGGTCCACGACGCCAGCGGCCGGTCCGTGCCGTTCGCACGTTGTTCGGAACCGACCAGTACGAGACGAAGCCTCGGAAGTGATCGAGGCGTGCGAGGTCGACGAGCTCGAGCGTTCGTCGTACCCGTTCGATCCACCAGCGGTAACCGCTCCGCTGCAGCGCCGCCCAGTCGTACAGCGGGTTGCGCCAGAGCTGACCGGTACGGCTGAGCACGTCGGGTGGAGCGCCCGCGACGCCGTCAAGCAGGAACAGCTCGGGGTGGGAGAGATGGTCGGCGCCGCCCGGGGCAACGTAGATCGGGAGGTCGCCGATCAGCCGCACGCTACGCCCACGCGCGTAGGCGCGAAGCGCCTGCCACTCGCGCTCGAACCGGACCTGGTCGGCGACGGCGCCCGCGCCTGCAAACCGTTCCCAGTCGCCGATCCAGTACGCGTGCCGCCGGCGGAATGCCGCGATCTCACGCGCGGATACCGATGCGTCGGGATCGGCGAGGAGACCGCGCCACCCGGCGAACGCCGATGCGGACGTGTACGGGGAGCCGTACTTGTCCGGCGGCCCGAGGGGCAGGACCTGCCACCAGGACTGCCCGGCGGCGGCGAGCCAGTCGACGAACGCATAGGCATCTCGGCCGAGGTGCCTCTCCGGGAGCGAGGTCGGGTGAAGCAGGATGCCGCTGGATCGCTCGAACCTCGTCTGCCCTGTCCGCCTCACGTGGGCGGCAAGTGTAGACTCCGGCCCCTTGAACGCAGGGCAGGGGGCAGGGTGGCCCGGGCGGCCGTTCCCGCTCGGCGCGACCTGGGACGGCGAAGGTACGAACTTCTCGCTCTTCTCGGAGAACGCGGAGCGTGTCTTCCTGTGCCTGTTCGACAACGACGACGTCGAGACGCGCTACGAGCTGACCGAGCGCACCGCCTTCATCTGGCACGGTTACCTGCCGGGCGTCGGCCCCGGGCAGCGCTACGGCTACCGCGTGCACGGGCCGTGGGTGCCGGAATGGGGCCATCGCTTCAACCCCGCGAAGCTACTCGTCGACCCCTATGCCAGAGCGATCGACGGCCCCGTGCGCTTCGGCCTGGCACGTGTGCTGCCGTACGTTGCGGGCCATCCGGACGAGCGCGACGACGAGGACGACGCGGCCGCGATTCCGAAGTCCGTCGTGGTCGACCCAGCCTTCGACTGGGAGGGCGACGTCCGGCTCGAGACGCCGTGGGCAGAGACGGTCATCTACGAGACGCATGTCAAGGGCTTCACGCGGCTCGGCGAAGAGATCCGCGACGACCTCCGCGGCACGTACGCCGGCCTCGCGTCGGAGCCCGCGATCGAGTACCTCCGCTCGCTCGGTGTCAGCGCTGTTGAGCTGCTCCCGGTCCACCACATCGCCGACGAGGACTTCCTCCACGGGCGCGGACTGACGAACTACTGGGGCTACTCGTCGATCGGCTACCTCGCGCCGCACTCCGGCTATGCGGCCACGGGCACGCAAGGCGAGCAGGTCACCGAGTTCAAGGGGATGGTGAAAGCGCTTCATCGCGCCGGCATCGAGGTGATCCTCGACGTGGTCTACAACCACACGGCCGAAGGGAGCGAGCTCGGGCCGATGCTCTCGTTCAAGGGCATCGACAACGCGTCGTACTACCGCCTCGAGCCGGGCAACCCGCGGCACTACACGGACTTCACCGGAACGGGCAACTCGCTCAACCCGGTGCATCCGAGCGTGCTGCGCCTGATCATGGACTCGCTGCGCTACTTCGTTCTCGAGTGCCACATCGACGGCTTCCGCTTCGACCTCGCCTCGGCGCTCGCGCGTGAGTTCTACGAGGTCGACCGACTTTCGGCGTTCTTCGACGTCATCCACCAGGACCCGGTCATTTCCCAGGTCAAGCTGATCGCCGAGCCGTGGGACCTGGGGCCTGGCGGTTACCAGGTCGGGAACTTCCCGGTGCTCTGGGCCGAGTGGAACGGCGTCTACCGAGATACGATGCGCGACTTCTGGCGCGGCCGGTCGAACATCGCCGAGTTCGCGAGGCGCTTCACAGGATCGAGCGACCTCTACCAGTCGGACGGGCGTCATCCGTCTGCCTCGATCAACTTCGTCACCGCCCACGACGGTTTCACGCTTGCCGATCTCGTCGCGTACGAGGCGAAGCACAACGACGCGAACGGCGAGGGCAACCGAGACGGCACCCACGACAATCGCTCGTGGAACAGCGGTGCGGAGGGGGCGACGGGCGATTCCGCCGTCCTCGATTTGCGCGAGCGGCGCCAGCGGACCTTTCTCGCGACGTTGCTGTTGTCGCAGGGCGTTCCGATGCTGCTCGGAGGAGACGAGGTGGGTCACACCCAGGCGGGCAACAACAACGCGTGGTGCCAGGACAATGAGATCTCGTGGCTCGACTGGCGGGTCGACGAGAGAGCGCAGCGGCTGCTCGACTACACGCGGCGGCTGATCGAGCTGCGCCGTCGCCACCCGGTGCTGCGCCGGACGAGGTTCTTCGTCGGCCAGCGGGGCGCGTCGCGGCTGCCTGACGCCTGGTGGTTCCGGCCGGACGGCGCGAGGATGGCACGGCGGGACTGGGACCAGGCTGACGGGACGCTCGGCATCTTCCTCAACGGCGAGGAGATCAGCTCACCATCGCCGCGTGGCGAGCGGGTCGTCGACGACTCGTTCATCGTGCTCGTGAACGCGCACGTCGATCCGGTCGAGATCGTCTTGCCTTCGAGACGCTTCGGTGCCCGGTGGTCGGTCGAGCTGTCGAGTGCGCTGCCGGAGGGCCTTGGTGCGACATACGCCTCGCGCGAGAAAGTCCGGGTCGAAGGCTGCGCTCTCGTTCTTCTGCGCCGGGAGTAGGCTGTCTCCGTGGCGAGACCTCGCGTCTTCGGGATCGTCCTCGCGGGCGGCGAGGGCAAGCGCCTGATGCCGTTGACAGCAGATCGTGCAAAGCCTGCCGTGCCCGTCGCAGGCAACTACCGGCTCATCGACTTCGCGCTCTCGAACCTCGTCAATGCGGGGTACCTGCGGATCGTCACGCTCACGCAGTACAAGAGTCACAGCCTCGACCGCCACATCACGACCGCCTGGCGGCTGTCGCCGCTGCTCGGCAACTACGTCGCGCCGGTGCCCGCGCAGATGCGCCGCGGGCCGCACTGGTTCGCCGGGTCGGCCGACGCGATCTACCAGAGCCTGAATCTGATCTACGACGAGGACCCGGACTACGTTTGCGTGTTCGGCGCCGACCACGTCTACCGCATGGATCCACGGCAGATGGTCGCGCAGCACGTCGTGACGGGCGCTGCCGTGACCGTGGCCGGCATACGCGCGCCACTCGCCGAGGCGAGCCGATCGGGTGTTATCGGCCGCGCCGCCGACAGTTCGCGGATCCTCGGCTTCCGCGAGAAGCCGACCGACGCGGTGGGGCTGCCCGATGCGCCCGACCAGATCCTCGCGTCGATGGGGAACTACGTCTTCAGCACCGAGGCGCTGATCGAGGCGGTTACGACCGATGCTGCGGACGAGTCGTCGGCACACGATCTCGGCGGCAACGTCATCCCGCTGCTCGTCGGCCGTGGCGACGCCCACGTCTACGACTTCGCCGACAACGAGGTGCCCGGTGAGACGCCCGGCGAGGAGCGCTACTGGCGCGATGTCGGGACCCTGGACGCGTACTACGGAGCGCACATGGATCTCGTCTCCGTCACTCCGGCGTTCGATCTCTACAACAGCGAATGGCCGATCCTGACCTGGCCGGAGCCGTTGCCGCCCGCGAAGTTCGTCTTTGCAGACGAGGGGCGGACGGGCGTGGCGATCGACTCGACGATCTGTGCTGGTGTCGTCGTCTCGGGCGGGACCGTTCGCCGGTCGGTCCTGTCACCCGGTGTGCGCGTCCATTCCTACGCCGAGGTCTCCCAGTCCGTTCTGCTCCACGGTGTCGACGTTGGCCGTGGCGCGATCGTGCGCAATGCGATCGTCGACAAGAACGTCCGGATCGCCGACGGAGCGCGGATCGGCGTCGATCCGGAGGCCGATCGCGAGCGCTTCACGGTGAGCGAGGGAGGCATCGTCGTGATCGGCAAGGGCGCCAAGGTCGAGGCCTAGAGGCTTCGTTCTGTGAAGGTCGCAATCCTGACGCGGGAGTTTCCTCCCGACGTCTACGGCGGCGCGGGGGTCCACGTCGAGTACCTGACGCGGGAGCTCGCGCGGCACGTCGAGGTCACAGTTCACCGCTTCGCGCCGGAGTTGCATCAGACCCCGGGGAACCCCGCTGTCGTCGGGCACCGTCCGTGGAAGGCTCTCGCGGGCGACGCGCCGCACCTCGCGGCGCTGCGGGCAGTGTCGATCGACCTCACGATGGCGGCGGCGGTCGAGGGAGCCGACCTCGCTCACAGCCACACGTGGTACGCAAACCTCGGCGGACATTTCGCAAAGCTCCTCTACGGCATCCCCCACGTTGCGACCGTCCACAGCCTGGAGCCGCTGCGCCCGTGGAAGGCGGAGCAGCTCGGCGGCGGCTACGCGGTCTCGAGCTTCTGCGAGCGCATCGGCCTGGAAGGAGCCGACGCGATCGTGGCGGTGTCCGCGCAGCACGGCACTGACATCCTCGAGTGCTATCCGGCGATCGACCCGGCGTGCGTGCACGTCATGCGGAACGGGATCGACACGGCGGAGTACGCGCCCGACCCGGGGGTCGACGCGCTCGAGCGTCTCGGCATCGACCCGGCCCGGCCGTCGGTCGTCTTTGTCGGGCGCATCACGAGGCAGAAAGGCCTGACGCACCTGCTCGACGCTGCGCTCGACATCGACCCAGCCGCTCAGCTCGTGCTGTGCGCGAGCTCGCCGGACACGCCCGAGATCGCGGCCGAGATCGCAGCGAAGCTCGAGCGCGTTCGCGTCACCCGCGGGAACGTCGTCTGGCTCACTGAGATGCAGCCACGACGGGACGTCATCCAGCTCCTGAGCCACGCGACCGTCTTCGTCTGCCCGTCGGTCTACGAGCCTCTCGGGATTGTAAATCTCGAGGCGATGGCGTGCGAGACCGCGGTCGTGGCGACACGCGTCGGCGGGATCCCGGAGGTCGTCGACGACGGCGTGACCGGCCTCCTGGTGCCGTTCGAGCCGGCTATCGACGGTGGCGCCGAGGGGGCGCTCGCTCCGTCCGATCCGATTCGGTTCGCGCGCGATCTGGCGGAGCGAGTGAACGAGCTCCTGGCCGATCCGGCGCGTGCGGAGCGAATGGGCCGCGCGGGACGCGAGCGTGTCGTCGAGCAGTTCTCGTGGGCTGCCGTCGCCACCGAGACTGTCGAGCTCTACGAGAACCTCTGTCGCTGACCAGAACGGTTCCAGGTCAGGTCAGGCTCGTCGCGCGGCCATCTCGACGAGGCGTGCCGGTGCGATCTCCGCGTAGGCGTCTTCCACGATCCCCGCGATCGTGTCGAACTCGAGCCCGCGATCCAGTCGGACGCCGAGCCAGCCGCGATGCCCGACGTACGGCGGGACGAAGAATCGCTCTTCGTCGGCTGCGACGAGTGCCGCCTGCATGCCGTCCGGCGCCGCACACCACAGCGCAAACCGGCCGTCGCCGTGGTGGTCGGTCAGCACCATCACGAAGGGGCGCTTGTCCCGGACGAAGAACGTCGGCGCCTCGTGGCTCAGTCGTTCGGTCGTCTCGGGAAGCTCGAGGCATAGCCCTCGAACCTGCCGCAGTGCCCGTTTCCGCCGTATCGCATCCATCGTCGTGGCGCTCAGCGCAGCAGGTCGAGCGCCGCTTCGGGCTGCTTGAACGGGGGGATGATGTAGACGCCCGCTGCGAGCTCGCGTGCGCCGGCGAGCAGCTCCCGCGCGATCTCGAGCCCCACGTCGGGCGCGTTCACACCGGCAGCGCTCAGTGCGTTCAGGACGTTGTCGGGAACCGAGATCCCCGGCACCTCGTTGTGCAGGCGCAACGCCATACCGTGACTGCGCAGCGGCCAGATGCCTACGAGCAACGGGATCGGCGAGCTGCCGCCGAGGCGCGTGAGCAACCGTTCGAGATGCGAGAGGTCGAAGAGCGCCTGCGTCATCGCGAAGCGAGCGCCCGCGGCGAGTTTCTGCTCGAACCGCTCGAGCTCGAGGTCCAGGTCGTCCGCGGACGGGTTGACGGCGACGCCGACGAAGAACGACGTCGGGCCGTCGATCGCCTTCCCCGCGTAGTCCTCGCCCTGGTTGAGCCGCGAGATGATCTGGGTGAGCCCGATCGAGTCGACCTCGTAGACCCCGCGCGATCCAGGGTAGTCGCCGACGTGCGGCGGATCGCCGGTCACCGCAAGCACGTTCCGGACACCCTGTGCGTGCGCCCCGAGCAGGACACCCTCGAGCCCCATTACCGTGGAATCGCGCGGCGTCAGATGGGGGATCGTCTCGATGCCGGCATCGCGCTCGATCGCGACCGAGGTCATCAGCGCGTTCATCCGAGCGCGGGCCATCGGGTTGTCGTTTACGTCGACGAACTGAACGAGACCCGAGTCCCTCAGCCGCCGTGCGACTCCGAGGAGCGCGTCGAGCGTGCCTCCCTTCGGTGGATCGAGCTCGACCGAGACGACCCACGTCCCTTCGTCGAAAGCGCGGGCGAGAGCGGTCTCGGCCATCGCGCCGACCGGAGCGAGCGGCAGGTCGCGATCGGCGGCTTCGAACGCGACTGTCGGCGCCCGGCCGCTGTCGAGCGCGCCACGGATCGCCTCGATCTGGGCAGGTGTGGTGCCGCAGCAGCCGCCGATGATCGCGGCGCCGAGGCTTGCGGCCTGTGCGGCGAATTCGGCGAAGTACTCCGGGCTCGAGTGCGGGAAGATGACGCGACCTCCCGCGATGCTGGCGAGACCGACATTCGGCAGCGCGGCGAGCGGTCGGCCACTTCGAGCCATGTCTGCGAGAGCCGCGAGCGCAGCCCGTGGACCTGCCCCGTGGTTGGTGCCGATCGCCGCCACGTCCAATCCGGCGAGCCGCTCTGCAGCGTCGGCCGCCGTGACACCTCCGGACGACTCGGCGTCCTCGTCGAAGGTCAGTAGGGCGACGATCGGCAACGACGAAACGCCTCCTATCGCCTCGACCGCGCCCACGAGCTCGTCGACGTCGAAGAAGGTCTCGATGAAGAACAGGTCGACGCCGCGAGCTTCGAGAATCTGGGCCTGCTCGGCATAGAGCGAGCCGTGACGTGCGCTGTCGAACGATTCGAGCTCGCCGAGCGGCCCGATCGAGCCGGCGATGAACACCTCGCGACCGGACACCTCTCGCGCCTCGCGCGCGAGCCGGACACCTGCCGAGTTGATCTCCTCGAAGCGGTCGTCGAGGAAGTGGGCCGCGAGCTTGCGTCGGCTCGCGCCGAACGTGTTCGTCTCGATTAGCTCCGCGCCCGCCCGGATGTAGCTCGCGTGCACGGCCACGACGCTCTCCGGCGCGACGAGGTTGGCCTCCTCGGGGCAGCGAATGCGCGGCACTCCCCCGAGGATGAGCGCTCCCATGCCGCCGTCGGCGACGATCGGTGGCCCTTCGCGCACACGATCGAGAAAGCTGCCGGCCACCGTTTTACTCTAGCCCTGACTGCCCGGCGAAGGCCGCAAATGCGATGCCTCGCATGAGTGATAGCCAGAAGCGCAAACCTGGAGATACTGGGTGTATCTCACTCTTGCGCGACGATGCGGCGAACGCGCTGACGAGATGATCGGTTCCTCCTTGGGAGCCAACAGAAGACGGGGCTGCGGCGGCCCCGTCTTCGCGTGCGGGCTCGCTAACGGTTTGTTGCCGTGCTGCCGATGGACGTCGTAGCTCCGGGTCGGGGACTGACGGCAATCACCTTCGGCTGGAGATAGAGAGGCGGTGGCAACACCGCCTCTTTCTTTGTTGTCGCTAGGGCAGCTCGTCGTCGTGGACGACGCGGCCTTCCATCCCACCTGCCACCGTCACGAGCTGGCCGGTGACGTGGCCGGAGAGGACATCCGAGGCGAGGACGACGACCTGTGCGGCGACATCCTCGGGTTGGCCGACCTTGCGCAGTGCCATCGTCCTCGAGATGCGGCGGACGGCTTCGGCGTCGACGAGGCCGCGTGTCATCGGCGACTCGGTCCACCCCGGCGCGACGGCGTTCACGCGCCCCCGTGGCGCGACCCGGACGATCTCGTTCTTCAGCGACGCGAGCAGGCCGACCTGGATCGCCGCCTTCGCCGCCGCGTAGTCGGCGTGCCCAGCTTCGCCGAAGCGACCGGCGGTCGAGCCGACGAGCACGAGCGAGCCGTGGCCGTTCCGGGCGACCTCGCGCAAGAAGCCGCGCGCGGTGAGGAACGTCGCGGTCAGGTTCGCGCGCAGCGTTTCCTCCCACCGTTCCAGCGTGAGCTCCCACACCGGTACGTCCGCCGCCGGCCAGGCTCCCGCGACTGCTGCGCACACGTCGATCTGCCCGAGCGAGGCGCTAACCTCCGCAAACAGTCGGTCGACAGATGGCTCGTCGGTCAGATCCGCGCCGAAGACATCCGCTCCACCGATCTCCGCCGCAAGCTCGCGGGCACGTCCCTCGCCGCGGTGGAAGTGAATGGCGACGCGCGCACCCTCGGCGGCGAACGCCCGCGCGCAGGCGCTGCCGATCCCGCCGGATGCTCCCGTGACGAGCACACCCTTGCCTGCGAGCCCGGTGTCCATCAGGCGACCTCGAGCGCCGCGCCGCGGCGCGCTTCGACCTCGAAGTAGCGCAATGTTGCGAGTCCGAGCACGGTGTAGGTCACGGCCACGACCGCTTCGGCCGCGAGGAGCCCGCCGACCTGTCCGAACGAGGCACCTCCGACGAGC
>JBBQPW010000079.1:0-9228 GCA_038216845.1 Gaiellales bacterium
GCAGGAGATCGCGAGGCAGCGAAGCCCCATGTGGCGCGCCGCTAACACCTCCGGGACCGTCGACATGCCGACGAGATCCGCGCCAACCGCACGAGAGAGCCGAATCTCGGCCGGGGTCTCGAACGCCGGGCCGAGCCACGCGGCGTAGACGCCCTCGGGCAGCTCGAATCCGAGTCGCGTCGCCGCCTCGTGCGCTGCCGCACGCAGCGCAGGGTCGTACGCATCGGACATGTCCACGAAGCGCGGCCCGAGCGAGTCGTCGTTCGGGCCGATCAGCGGCGACGTCCCCTGCAGGTTGACGTGGTCGCTGATCAGGACGAGCTCTCCAGGGGAGAGGGTTTCCCGCACACCTCCGCTCGCGTTGGTGAGCACGATCGACTGCACACCGAGCCGGCACAGGACGCGAACGCCGAAGACGACCTCGGCTGCCGAAAAGCCTTCGTACAGATGTGCACGCCCGCGCATGACGGCGAGCGGCACGCCACCGACTGTGCCGAGCGCGAGCGTGCCAGCGTGGCCGATGGCCGTCGAGACGGGCCAACCGGGAATCTCGCCGTAAGGAATGTCGACTCGGGCAACCAGCTCGTCTGCAAACCCGCCGAGGCCGCTCCCGAGCACAACGGCCACTCGCGGTTCCAGTGACGTACGGCCGCGAACAAGCTCAGCCGCCGCGTCGATCATCCGGCTTGGTCCGCTTCGTACGCGTGCACGACGGCCCGCACAGCCTCTTCCGGATCATCAGTGACCATCATCAGGTCGAGGTCGCTCTGCGAGATCATCCTCTTCGCGAGGAGCTCCTTCTTCGCCCAGTCGAGCATCTCGCCCCAGTAGTCGGAGTCGAACAGGACGAGCGGGAAGTGCTGGATCTTGCCCGTCTGGATGAGCGTCAGGGACTCGAACAGCTCATCCATTGTCCCGAACCCACCCGGGAAGACGACATATCCCTCGGCAGCTTTCACGAACATCGTCTTGCGCGCATAGAAGTGCTTGAACGTCAGCGAGACATCGCAATACGGATTCCCGGCCTGTTCGTGTGGCAGCTTGATGTTGAAGCCGACGGAGAGCCCGCCGCCGTCCTGCGCACCACGGTTCGCCGCCTCCATCACCCCTGGGCCACCGCCCGTGACGACCGCGAAGCCCGCCTCCGCGAAGCACCGGCCAACCTCTCGCGCGGCGTCGTAGATCGGTGAGCCCTCCTCGACCCGTGCCGAGCCGAAGATCGAGACGGCAGGACGGTCGATCCGATCCACTGCCTCGAACCCGGCGAGGAACTCGGCTGCGATCAACGAGACATCGGTGGGCGGCGTCGGCTCGCGCCGGAAGATGCGACGGTCGAGCTCGCGAGCAGGCTGGCTCTCGCTCACAACCTGTGCTGGACGACGTGAGACGCCATCATCCCGAGCACGAGCGCGACGGCGATCCCGACGTAGAGCGCGGTAGCGGCAATCCCGAGCTGGCGGGCCACCGCTGGATCGCTCCGACCTTCGCCGCGGAACAGTGCCCGGATGCTCTGAAGCACGCGGCCGCCGTCGAGAAACCCGATCGGTATCAGATTGAAGAGGTTGATCAGGAACCCGGCGTACGCGAGCGCGAGCAGGAGCTGCGAATGCTGCGACTTGCCCACGGCGAACACGATTGCCGCTCCGGCAGTTCCGGCGATCGGCCCGGCGAGCGAGACGAGCGCATTCTGCCAAGGGTCGATGCGACCGCCTCTGAGCGCGACGTACGCACCGAGGAACGGGATGAACACGGGCAGGGACGGATTGAGCCCCTGCCGCTTCGCCTCGACGTAGTGCCCCATCTCGTGGACGAGGATCAGCCCGACGAAACCGACGGCGAACTTCCAGCCCCAGATCAACGCATAGCCACCGACAGCGATGAAGATCCCGAAGAACTTGATTGCTACGAACCCGAACTTCAGCCCGATCCCGATCACCGCGAGGATCGGCGCCCAGATCCGCCGCAGCAAGTCGCGGAACGGCCGGTCTTCTCGGGCCGGCGAATAGCCGTCGTAAGCCGGCGGCTCTAGGAATACCGGCTGCGGCTCGACGACAACGGGAGCCGTCTCGTCAGGTTCGGGCTTGGGCGCGCCCGGAAGCTTCCACCAGCTCGGTTCTTCGCGACTCATCTCTACACGTTGTACCCGCTGCGTGCGAGGACGGCGAGGGAGCGGCCGATCAGCTGCCGCGACCGATCCATTCCTCGCCGCCGTCGTAGAACTCCTTCTTCCACAACGGCACGCGTTCCTTGAGCGTGTCGATAGCGTCGCGGCATGCAGAGAGCGCGTCGCCGCGGTGCGCCGCCGAGACCGCGACCACGACGCTCGTCTCGCCGATCCCGACGGTGCCTGTGCGATGGTGGATCGCGATCTCGACGAGGTCGTAGCGCGACCTCAGCTCGCCTGCGATCTCGGCCATCGTCTCCTCGGCCATGCCCTCGTACGCCTCGTACTCGAGCCGGATCACCGAACGTCCCCGCGCGTGTGCTCGCGTCGTGCCGCTGAAGGTCGCGATCGCACCGGCTCCGTCGCCCGCCACCTCACGAACCGCGTCGTCGAGCGAGAGCGGCGTCTCCGAGAGGCGAAACGCGCCCCCCGAAACGGGCGGGATCAGCGCCACTTCATCGCCGTCGTGGAGCGCCGTCTCCCGCGCCGCATACCCGCGATTGACCGCGTAGAGAAGGCCCGCAGGCTCGTCGCCCAGCTCGAGTAGCGGCCAGATATCCGCGATCGTCGCGCCGTCCGTGACCTCGACCGCCCGCTCTCGAATTCCTGCCTGCTCGCGCAAACCCGCGAACAGCCTGACCGAGATCCGCATCGCGCGAGCGTACCTGCCTGAACCGGGATGGTTGCCTGCGACGCCCTGACATGTTAGATCTGCATCGAGATGACGACGCTGCTGCCGCGCTCGAACCTCAACGAGCAGGTCTACGACACACTTCGCAGCCGCTTGCTCAGACGCGAGCCGGGCGCGGGTGCAAAGCTCTCGCTCCACGAGCTCGCGGCGGAGCTCGGCGTCTCGCGCAGCCCGGTTCACCACGCGCTGACGCGGCTCGTCTCCGAGGGGCTGCTCACCGTGCAGGCACGTCGCGGCTACTACGTCACCCCAGTGACCCACGCTGCGGTCGTCGAGGGCTACGACGTGCGACTCGCGCTCGAGCTGCACGCGGCGGAGGCGTCGGTCGGCCGGCTCGACAGCGCGCAATTGGCGCGATTCCGCAGGCTGTTGGAGGCAAGTGAGGAAGCGATCTCGCACGAGGAGTGGGACACCGCGAACGCCGCGTTCCACGAGTTCCAGATCGATGTCGTCCACAACGCCCTCCTGTCGCGGTTCTATCGCGAGCTGACCGTGAACCTGATGATGCAGGTCATCCGCGGAGGCCGGCTCGAGGGCGGCGAATACCTCGTGACCGAGCATCGCGCGATCGTCGACGGGTTCGAGAACGCCGATCTCGACGCGGTGCGAGCGGCGATCCGCACGCACATCGAGACCGGTCAGCGCATCGCGCTCGAAGCAATCGAGCGGGCAGGCGGCGTCTTGTAGGGGTCAGGTCTTGCATTGCGACACGCGTGTCGCAATGCAAGACCTGACCCCGCGATTCTCCCTACGATGCGCCGGTGGAGCGGCGCGAGACAGATTCGGGGATCGAGATCGCGCCGGTCTACGGGCCGGACGACAGCGCAGGTCCGCGGGAGCTTCCGGGCGAGTTCCCGTTCACGCGCGGGCCGTATCCGGGCATGTACCGCGAGCGACCGTGGACGATCCGCCAGTACGCGGGCTTCGCATCGGCGGCGGAGACGAACGAGCGCTTCCGCTACCTGCTCGACCGCGGGCAGACCGGACTGTCCGTCGCGTTCGACCTCCCGACCCAACTCGGCTACGACTCGGACGACCCGCTCGCTGCTGGTGAGGTGGGCCGAACAGGAGTCGCGATCGACTCGCTCGCCGACATGGAGCTGCTCCTCGCGGGTATCCCGCTCGACGAGGTGTCGACGTCGATGACGATCAACGCGCCGGCGCCGCTCCTCCTGCTCCTCTATGAACTGGTGGCTGAGGAACAGGGCGTGCCCGGCTCCGAGCTACGGGGCACCGTGCAGAACGACATCCTCAAGGAGTACGTCGCCCGCGGGAACTACATCTTCCCGCCGCGCCCATCGATGCGGCTGACGACCGACGTGTTCGCCTACTGCGCGGAGCGGATCCCGGGCTGGAACACGATCTCGATCTCCGGCTACCACATCCGGGAGGCCGGCTCGACCGCGGCGCAGGAGCTCGCGTTCACCCTCGCCAACGGCATCGCGTACTGCGAGGCAGCGATCGCTGCGGGGCTCTCGGTGGACGATTTCGGCGCGCGACTCTCCTTCTTCTTCAATGCCCACAACCACTTCTTCCAGGAGGTGGCGAAGTTCCGTGCGGCGCGGCGGTTGTGGGCCGAGATCATGCGCGACCGCCTCGGCGCCACGAACCCGCGGGCGCAGGCGCTCCGTTTCCACGCGCAGACGGGCGGCTCGACGCTCACCGCGCAACAGCCGGAGAACAACGTCGTGCGTGTTGCGATCCAGGCGCTGTCGGCGGTCTGCGGCGGTGCGCAGTCGCTCCACACAAATGGCTTCGACGAAGCGCTTGCTCTGCCGACCGAGGGCTCGGCTCGCGTGGCGCTGCGGACGCAGCAGATCCTCGCCAACGAGGCCGGTGGAACCGATACGGCCGATCCGCTCGGCGGCGCCTGGTTTGTCGAGGCGCTCACGTCCGAGCTCGAGGATCAGGCGCGCGGGCTGATCGAGGAGATCGACGAGCTCGGCGGGGCGGTCGCGGCGATCGAAGCCGGCTGGATGCAGGCGCAGATCGAGGATGCCGCGTTCCACTTCACCCAGGGCGTCGAGTCGGGCGACCGCATCATCGTCGGCGTGAACCGCTTCGTCGAGGACGACGCCGAGGACGTCGAGCTGCACCGCGTCGATCCCGAGGGAGAGCGCCGCCAGCGCGAGCGAACGGCCGATGTGCGGGCGGGCCGCGACGCCGCGGCGGCCACGAAGGCCCTTGCCGAGGTGCGGCGTATCGCGGAAACCGATGCGAACGTGCTCCCGGCGATGCGCGAAGCACTGCGGGCCCGCTGCACGATCGGCGAAATCTGCAGTGAGCTGCGCGAGCTCTGGGGGACGTACGACTCGCGCCGGCAGTAGCAGGATGCGAATCCTGCTCGTATCGCAGATGTATCCGGGGGCCGCCGATCCTGATCTCGGCGCTTTCGTCGCCGACCTCGAGCACGAGCTCGTCGCGCGTGGGCACGAGATCGAGCGGGCGGTCGTGTCGCGCCGCGCCGGCGGATGGTGGCGGCACATCGCGCTCGCGCGGGACACGTTCCGTGCGAGGCGGTTCCGTGCCGACGTCGTCTACGCGCACTTCCTGGCGCCGGCCGGGTTCTTCGCCGCGGTGCTGACGCGGGCACCGCTCGTCGTCACCGCCCACGGCCAGGACGTCGAGAACGCCCGGAGCAATGCACTGGCTCGCGTTACGACCCGGATCGTCGTCCGTCGTGCAACGACCGTCATCGCGGTTTCCGAATGGCTCCGCGATCGGCTCGAGAGCACGATGCCCGGAGCGCGCGGCAAGACGAAGGTCGTCGACTGCGGCGTCGACCTCGACCGCTTCACGACACGCGACCAGGCCGCTGCTCGCGCAGCCGTCGGCTGGAATCCTGACGGACCTGCCTTCCTCTGCATCGGCTCGCTGACGGAGCGCAAGAACGTCCTCCGTCTTGCGCGAGCGTTCGAACGCTACGGGATGGGAAGCCTGGTCTTCCTCGGAGACGGGCCGCAGCGCGGAGCTCTCGAAGGTCGCCCCGGAATCCGGCTCGTAGGCGCGGTACCGCACGAGCAGGTGCCCGACTGGTTGTCGGCCTGCGACGTGCTCTGCCAACCGAGCCTCGCCGAGCCGTTCGGCCTCGCCACGCTCGAGGCCCTTGCCTGCGGCCGGGCCGTCGTCGCAACACGCGTGGGTGGCCCGCCCGAATTCGTGCCGGACGGGGCAGGGGTGCTCGTGGATCCGGAGGACGACGATGCGTTGCTTGCCGCGCTCGGAATCGCCGCCGAGCTACCGCGACCGAACCGCGTCGGGATCGAGGCCGCGCACGCACACGACATCAAGGCACAGGCGGCCCGGATCGAGGAGCTCCTCCTCCGGGCCGCCCGCGACTGACTCAGGACTCGGACTGTGCCTCTGCCGCCGGCTCGGCCATGTTGTCGCTCGGGTCTGCGCGGTCCTTGGCGACCACTTCGTGGATGACCCAGCCGATCACAGCGCCGGCGAGCGGCCCAACGACATAGACCCAGAACCCCGACCAGACATGGCCCACGAGCGCAGGTGCGAAGCTGCGCGCCGGATTGACCGACGCACCACTGAACGGCACGGCGGCGAAGTGAATCGCGACCAGGGTCAAGGGGATCGCGATCAGAGCGCTCCCCGAGTAACGCGACGTCTTCGACGACTGCAGGATGACGAGCACGAAGATCGCGGTCAGCGCAATCTCGATTACGAGAGCCGCCTTGGTCGACGAATGCACCGTCGCCGTGTTTGCCACGTCCTGTTTCGTGAACGCGAAGAGAATGACGAGCGACGCGAGGACCGCGCCGATGATCTGCGACGCCCAGTAGCTCACGAGATCGGCGGCGGGAAGTCGCCTGTCGAGGAACAGCGCGAGCGACACGGCTGGGTTGAAGTGCCCCCCGGAGACCTCGCCAAATGCGTACAGCCCTGCGAGGAGCGCGAGCCCGAAAGCGAACGGCACGATGACCTGGCCGCCGGTACCGAGATCCGGGGCCTTGAAGACGCCGACAACGGCGAGGCTGCCGACGAAGACGAGCGTGAACGTGCCGAACACCTCGGCGAGGTACTTCTGCCAGTCCTTCATGAAAGCTCCTTGAGTCGTCGGGTCAGGCTCACGTTCCGCGCGGCTACGCGAAATCATGCAACCGCAGTCAGACGGAAGGGTCGGAAGACGATAGGCGCTCGAGATCGGCGAGCCGCCGTTCGACGAGCGGTCGCACCGCATCCTCGATCCCGGCCTCGCGCGCTACCGCAAGCGCCTGTTCGTAGCTCTCGCGCGCCTTCTCGGGCGCGACGCCCTGCTTGAGGCGGTTGTCGCCCGTCACGAGAAGCCGTTGGATCTTCGCCCTCGCCTCGTCTCCTGCAGCCATGCGGGCGAGGCTACCGGACGGATGACGCTGGTACCATCCCCGCCGCAATGATCGTCGCCTTCAACCTTGCGGTGTCGACCTCCGCGGTACTCCAGGTCATCCTGGGCGCGCTCGTGGTTGCGCTCATCCTCGCCCACTCGGGCCGGGATGCCGGGTTCGGCGGCATAGGTTTTACTCCGGCCTCGCAGGGTGGGCAGCATGTCGTCGAGCGCAACCTGACGCGCATCACCGTCGTGGTCTCGATCCTCTTCGCCGCGAACACGGTCCTGCTGTACCGACTCCTCGCGTAGGCTCGACTCTCAACGCGGCGCTACAATGCGCCGCTGCGCGCTGGTGGCGGAATTGGTAGACGCGCAAGGTTGAGGGCCTTGTGACCGAAAGGTCGTGGAGGTTCAAGTCCTCTCCAGCGCATACGGGAACGGGCCTGCGAGGGCCCGTTCCCGTATGGGCTTGACGAACGTCCGGAAGGACATCTATCGTTGTTGACGAACGTATGTTCGTCAACAACGACGTTCGTCAGTCAACGACAGGAGACGGGATGCTCACCGCAAGGCAACAGGAGATCTGGCAGTTCCTCGTCGAGTACGCGGACGGTCACGGATACCCACCGACCGTGCGCGAGATCGGTGAGGCGGTCGGGCTCGCGTCGCCGTCGACGGTGCACGCGCATCTTGCGAACCTCGAGCGTGTCGGGCTGCTAAAGCGCGATCCGTCGAAGCCTCGCGCCCTCGACCTGATCGGCCACCGCACAGCGAGTGCCACGCCAGCCGCCGTTGAAGAGGTGCCGCGCCTCCCGCTGCTAGGCCAGATCGCAGCGGGCTCGCCTCTTCTCGCGGAAGAGAACGTGGAGGACCGCATTGCTGTCCCGGAGCCGCTCGGACGCAGCGCCGACTTCCTCCTCAACGTCCGCGGCGACTCGATGATCGAGGCCGGGATCCTCGACGGGGACACGCTCGTCGTCCGCAAGCAGGAGGACGCCGTCAACGGCGATGTCGTCGTGGCGCTCGTCGGAGACGACGAAAGCGCGAACGAGGCGACGGTGAAAACGTTCTACCGCGAGAGCGGACGCATCAGGCTGCAGCCCGAGAACAGCACCCTCGAGCCGATCTACGCCGACCACGTGCAGGTCCTCGGCAAGGTCGTGGGGGTGTTCAGGAGCCTTCGATGAACGTCGCGCCTCTCGCCCGCACGCTCGACCAGGAGCTCACCGCGCTCGTCCGTGGCGTCAGCCTCGAGTGCCTCGTCTGCGGCGAATTCGTTCTGCATCTGCGCGGTGTGCACGCCTGCCCGGAATGTCGATCCCTCCTCGCCGAAGGTGGCGAGATTCCCGAGGTCGAGCTACCGTCGGTCGTGCAGGCCGGGTGACCGCGGGCGTGGTGGCTTGCCACGCGCTCGAGGAAAGTCCGGACACCGCAGGGCAGGACGCTGGGGAAATCCCAGACGGCGAAAGCCGATGGACAGTGGCACAGAAAGGAGACCGCCGGCGCGCATGCGTCGGTAAGGGTGAAACGGTGGGGTAAGAGCCCACCAGCGCCGTGGTGACACGGCGGCTAGCCAAACCCCGTCCGGTGCAAGGCGAAGCAGGTTCCGTTGACGCGGCCCGCCGAGGAACCGGGTACGCCGCTCGAGCCGCCGGGCAACCGTCGGCCCAGAGAGATGGTCATCCACGACAGAATCCGGCTTACAGGCCTGCTACAGAAAAGCCCCGTTTTACGGGGCTTTTCCATATAAAGGACGTGCTCCGTGCATCACACGGGCGACATCGACCCCGTCCGTTGCGCCTCAGCGTCCCTGGCAGCGGCCAGTTGATGAAGCTAGCTGCTCTAGTAGGCCCTGAGTTGCCGTGCGCCATTGGCGACCATCAGGTCCCTCCTGGCGACGTCGGCCAGATCGCCGGGCTTACTCGCCCCGAGCAGCGGAGACGGCTCCCTCCTCGCCATCGACGCTCTCCGGCCAACCGAGTCGGCGAACCGACACGTGTTCGACGTCGGGCGTCGGGAGGCCGACTGCCGTGAGCGGATCGCCCATGTTCC
>JBBQPW010000080.1:0-9200 GCA_038216845.1 Gaiellales bacterium
GTCGCGCGCTCGTGACGCTCGAGAAGCCGCAGCAGACGCTCCTCGTCGTCCTGCTCCAGCTCGACGAGGGCGACGAGATCGGTGTTCACGAGGCGCTCGTCCGCGTCGAGCAGGAAGCACTCGCCACCGGTCATCCCGGCCCCGACGTTACGACCGTGTGGGCCGAGAACGACGACCGTCCCGCGTGTCATGTACTCGCACGCGTGGTCGCCGACGCCCTCGACAACGGCAACGGCACCGGAGTTGCGGACGGCGAAGCGCTCGCCGGCAGAGCCGGCGCAGAACAGCTCGCCTCCCGTCGCACCGTAGAGCAGCGTGTTCCCGGCGAGACACGGCTCGCCGGCATCACCGGCGGGCGGAGTAATGACGATGCGCCCACCGCTCATCGACTTGCCGACATAGTCGTTCGCCTCGCCGGTGAGATCGAGCTCGACACCGGCTGTGAGGAATGCTCCGAAGCTTTGACCGGCCGAGCCTTCGAACCGTGCGCGAACGCGACCTGCAGGCGGTTGCGACCCGCGCGCTCGCGCGATGACGCCACCGAGCCTCGCGCCGACGGCGCGGTCTACGCTCGTGATCGCATACCCGAGGTCGACGAGCCTGGTCTCGTCCACCGCCACACGACCGGTCGCGGCAAGGAGCACACCGAGTCGATCGCCCGGTCGGTCGACGTGCTCCCCGGCGTAACGGTGCGCGCCGTCTCCCGCGCGTGAGAGCAACGAGCGCAGGTCGAGCGAGTCGGCCGAGGGGTCGCCCGTGCGGCGTTGGCGGAGGCATTCGACATGGCCGATCGCCTCGTCGAGCGAGCGGAGCCCGATCGACGCCAGCAACTGCCGCACCTCTTCGGCCACGAAGCGGAGGTACGCCTCGACCATCTCCGGCGTTCCCGCATACTTCGCGCGCAGCTCCGGCTTCTGCGTCGCGATCCCGACGGGGCACGTGTCGAGATGGCAGGAACGCACCATGAGACATCCCTCGGCGAGCAGCAGCGCGGTTCCGAACGAGTATTCGTCGGCTCCGAGGAGCGCCGCGACGACGACGTCCCGGCCGGTCTTCATGCCACCGTCGACCCGTACCCTCACGCGACCGCGCAGGCCCGAGGCAACGAGCGCCTGCTGGGTCTCCGCAACGCCGAGCTCCCACGGCGCTCCTGCGTGCTTGATCGACGGCAGCGGGCTCGCACCGGTGCCGCCATCCGCGCCGGCGATGTGGATCACGTCCGCATGCGCCTTTGCCACGCCGACGGCTACGAGACCCACACCGCGCTCCGACACGAGCTTCACCGAGATGTCGGCCTCGGGGTTGACCTCGTGGAGGTCGTAGATCAGCTGCGCGAGATCCTCGATGGAGTAGATGTCGTGGTGCGGCGGCGGCGAGATCAGCGAAACGCCGGCCTGGGTGTTGCGGAGCCGCGCGATCTCCTCTGTCACCTTGTGCGCGGGGATCTGACCGCCCTCGCCCGGCTTCGAGCCCTGCGCGACTTTGATCTGCAACTCGGCGGCGGACGATGCGTACTCCGCGGTCACACCGAAGCGCCCGGACGCGATCTGCTTGATGCTCGAGTTGCGCTCGTCGCCGTAGCGCTCCGGATCCTCGCCGCCTTCGCCGCAGTTCGACTTCCCGCCGAGCCGGTTGAGTGCGATCGCCAGTGTTTCGTGCGCCTCGCGCGAGAGCGAGCCGTGCGACATCGCGCCGCTCGAGAAGCGATGGAAGATGGCCTCGGCCGGCTCGACCTCGTCGAGCGGCACGGGCGCCCCTGCGGAAACGAGCTCGAACAGGTCGCGCAGCTCGATCGGGTCGCGTTCGTTGACGAGCGCCGCGAACTTCTCGTACAGCTCGGAGCGGCCCGTCTTTGCCGCACCGCGCAACGCATGCGCCGCAGCGACGCTCACTTGGAGCGCCTCGACGACCTCAGGGCTCGTCGCATGTGACTCGCCGCCCTTGCGGAACTTGTAGAAGCCGGGGTTCTCGAGCTCCGGCTTCGCGCCCAAGGACGCCACCAGCCGGCCGAGCGCCTGTCTCTCGAGCCGCTCGAGCCCGATGCCGCCAACAGCTGAAGGCGTCCCACCGAAGAACCGGTCGCACAGGAGACGGTCGAGACCGATTGCGTCGAACAGCCTCGCCCCGCGGTAGCTCGCGACGTCGGCGATGCCCATCTTCGACATCACCTTGAGCACGCCCTCCTCGAGCGCGGCGAGCAGCCGCTTCTGGGCCTCCTCCGGTGTCGGCCTGTCGCCGCCGACCTTGTCGTTGGCTGCGAGCGCTGCCACCGTTTCGAGGGCCAGCCGGGGACAGATCGCATCCGCGCCGTAGCCGAGGAGCGTCGCGATCATGTGCGTGTCGCGAGGCTCGTCGCTCTCCACGGCGAGCGCACACTGCGTCCGCAGCCCGACCTCGACGAGGTGGGCGTGGGCGGCAGCAAGAGCGAGAAGCGATGGCACGGGCGCACGATCGCCACCTGCCGCAGCATCCGAGACACACACGAGCGCTGAGCCGGTGCGGGCGAGCGCCTCAACCTGAGCGGCGATGCGGTCGAGCGCAGCCCCAAGGCCCTCGGCCGCGTCGAACGACGCATCGACCCGGTCCGGTGACAGCGCCTCGAGCCCGCTCGGGTAGAGCAGGAATCCGGGCAGGACGGTCAGCGTCGGCAGCGGCCCCTCCGCGTCGAGCGGCGCGCGCGGACCGAGCATCGTGGACACAGACATCATTGTCCGCTCGCGGAGATGGTCGATCGCCGGGTTCGTCACTTGCGCGAACCGCTGCCGGAAGAACGAGGCCAGCGGACGCCCGCGACCCGCCAGCGGCGCGAGCGGCGCGTCGTCGCCCATCGAGTACACCGGGTCGTGGCCGGTCTGCGCGATCGGCCGGAGCATTAGGCTGAGCTCCTCGCGGGTGTAGCCGTGCAGCGCGTGACGCACGGTCAAGTCCGCCGCCGGCCCAGCGTCAGTAGCGTCAGTGGCAGCGGCCGCCGGTGTCCCGGCATCGCGTCGCTCGATACTCG
This sequence comes from Gaiellales bacterium, assembly GCA_038216845.1. Lineage (GTDB taxonomy): Bacteria > Actinomycetota > Thermoleophilia > Gaiellales > Gaiellaceae > Gaiella. Next base: position 3,002 of record JBBQPW010000080.1, read on the forward strand.
CCGCGACCCACTCGGCGTACGGCCGCCGCCGGGCAAGATCGCGCTTGAGCGCTGCGTCGAGGCGAAGGCCGTGCGTCGCGTCAACGGTCAGCAACTGGCCAGGGCCGAGCCGCGCACGACGCACGCCGACACCCTCCGGAAGCGGGATCGCGCCGGCTTCCGAGGAAACCGCGACCAGGCCGTCGTCCGTGACCGCGACGCGGAGCGGCCGCAACCCGTTGCGATCGAGCGTTGCTCCGACGACGTGCCCGTCGGTGTACACGAGGCCCGCCGGGCCGTCCCAGGGCTCCACGAGCAGCGCGTGGTACCGGTGCATGGCGCGTTCGGCCTCCTCGATACGCGGGTCGTTCTGCCACGCCGGCGGCGCCAGCATGGTCACCGCCTCATTGACGTCACGACCCTGGCGGACGAGGAGCTCGAGCGCGTTGTCGAGGATCGCCGAGTCGGAGCCCGTGTGGTCGATCGCCGGCCCGATCTCGTCCGCCTCGCCGCCCGCCCGCTCACGCGCCTCCATCCACGCGATGTTGCCCTCGATCGTGTTGATCTCGCCGTTGTGGCACAGGAGTCTGAACGGCTGCGCGCGCTCCCAGCTCGGCTCCGTGTTCGTCGAGAACCGCTGGTGGAAGATCGCGAAAGGCACGGCGATCTCGGGATCGCGAAGGTCGGGATAGAACGCACCGAGCTGCGTCGCAGCACATAGAGCCTTGTAGGTGACCGTGCGGAACGACAGCGATGCGACGTACAGGACGTCGCGGAACTGCTCGAGACGGCGTCGTGCGCGATGCGCTCGCGCTTCGGCGTCCGGGTGCATCGACGGAGCCAGTCGAAGCTGTCCGATCCGCGGCATGCTCGCCACGGCGGACGAACCGAGAGCCGCCGGAACAACGGGGACATCGCGCCAGCCCGCCGGGTCGAGTCCCTCGGCGCGGCAAGCGTTCTCGACCAGGACACGCGTTCCGGGCTCGCGCGCGAACACCATCGCGAGACCCGCGCCGGGCGCGCCGGTCAGCGCAACGGTCAGTGGGATGAGAATCCCCGCGCCGTCGCCCGTCACCCCGTCGGCAGCCCACGCACCGCGATGCGACACGGCCGCAAGACCGGCGAGCGCGCGGTCGAGCAGTTCGCGCGACGCGCGGCCCTTCGCATCGACGACGAGGCCGATCCCGCAGGCATCACGCTCACGTGTGAGGTCATCGAGCAGATTCGGGCTACGCGAACGGTTGGTCACTGCATCGGTACCTCGGTTGGAGGAGGAACGACAACGGAGAAACGGTTTCCCGCGCTGTATGTGGGCTAGTCCGGCGAGGCGGGAGAACGAAAGCCGGCTAGCGAGTACGCGGCGGCGCGAACGGGGCGGCGAAAATCGCCGAAGCAGCTTTACCGTTCGTGGCCACGAGGTGCATCTGGCTTTGCAGAGTAAAGCAATGGGCCGAGCGTCGCAAGCTCGATCATCGATTCTTCTGCGTCCACGCGCTTGACCGGCGAGCAATCCGTCGGCAGACTGGGTGGCGGATGCTCTGCCAGCCCGTACCCGTACGCCTCACTGCCGATTCGGTAGCGGCGTCACACGGCACCGGCATCGAGCACCTCGTCATTCTCCCCCGCTAGGGGGAATGTCGCTCACGCGCCCCGCAGGCGCACACGCCGACCGAACCGCAGCCGACGTGCCGGGCAGCGGCACGGCGCCGAACGCAACAGAGGGATTGAGGCAACGTGGCAGCAATACGGAAGAGGAGACGGACACCACCACCCAGCCGCGCGCCGCGCGGTAGCCTCGAGACGAGGTCGGGCGAAGCAGCAGTCGGAGGAACGGCATGAACAAGAACACCAAGATGACCGGCGCGGACGCCGTTCTCCGCTCGCTCGAGGCCGAGGGCGTTGATGTCATGTTCGGCCTCCCCGGTGGCGCGATCCTGCCGCTGTACGACGCGATGGCGCGAGGAACGACTGTCCGCCACGTCCTTGCGCGGCACGAGCAGGGCGCAGGCCACATGGCCGAGGGCTACGCCAGGGCATCGGGTCGACCCGGTGTCGCCATCGCCACATCCGGGCCTGGCGCGACGAACCTCGTGACACCGATCGCGGATGCGTGGATGGACTCGACCCCACTCGTCTGCATCACCGGCCAGGTGCGCACCACGCTGATCGGCACCGACGCGTTCCAGGAGTGCGACATCACCGGGATCACGATGCCGATCGTCAAGCACTCGTGGCTGGTGCAGGACGTGAAGGAGATCCCGGCCATCGTCAAGGCCGCGTTCCACGTCGCCACGACCGGCCGCAGCGGCCCGGTCTTGGTCGACATTCCGAGGGACATCCAGGAGGCAGCGCTCGACTTCTCGTACCCGGACGAGGTCGACCTCCCGGGCTGGCGACCGCCGAGCAAGGTGCATCCGCTGCAGATCCGCGAGGCCGCGCGCGTGGTTGCGCTCGCCGAGAAGCCAGTCCTCTACGTCGGCGGCGGGACGCTCAACGGCGATGCCTGCGAGGAACTGCTCCACCTCGCCGAGGTGGGTCGCCTGCCAGTGATCACGACGTTGATGGCCAAAGGCGCGTTCCCTGAAAGTCACGAGCTGCACTTCGGCTGGCCGGGTATGCACGGACCGAAGTGGTCGAACTTCGCGATGAACACCTGCGACGTGCTCGTCGCGATCGGCGCGCGCTTCGACGACCGCGTCACCGGCAAGCTCGCCGCGTTCGCACCCGGCGCGACGATCGTGCACCTCGACATCGATCCGGCCGAGATCGGCAAGTTGCGCAAGGCCGACGTCCCCGTTGTCGGCCCGCTGAAAAAAGCCCTCACGGAGCTCGCCCGCGAAGTCGAGAAGTTCCGCGGCGACGGCATTCCGGCGCCGGAGGCCTGGCTACGGCGAATCGCCGACTGGCGTGAAGAGTTCCCGCTCCGCTACGACCGCAGCGACGAGCTCAAGCCACAGACGGTGGTCGAGAAGCTGCAGGAGCTCACCGCGCGGGACGATGTCATCGTCACGACCGGGGTCGGCCAGCACCAGATGTGGGCGATGCAGTACATCGTGAGCGAACGCCCTCGCACGTTCATCACCTCGGGCGGGCTCGGGACGATGGGCTACGGGATTCCCGCCGCGATCGGTGCGAAGGCTGCACGCCCAGAGGCGACCGTGGTCTGCGTCGACGGAGACGGCTGCTTCCAGATGACCCAGCAGGAGCTTGCGACCGCCGTCCTGGAGAACCTGCCAATCGTCGTCGTGATCGTCAACAACGGTTACCTCGGCATGGTGCAACAGTGGCAGGACATGTTCTTCGCCGAGCGTCGCTCGCACGTGCACCTCACACATCAGGTTCCCGACTACGCGATGCTCGCGCAGGCGTATGGCGCGCTCGGAATCACAGTCGAATCGGAAGACGAGCTCGGGCCGGCGCTCGAGGAGGCGCTCGCGTGCGGCAGAACGGCCGTCGTCGACTGCCGCGTCGCCCAGTCCGAGCAGTGCTTCCCGATGATCCCCGCCGGTGCCGCCGCAATCGACATGATCGAGTACGGCGAATCCGTGGAAGCGAAGTAAGTGCCCTTTCGAGCAATGCCCTCCAGGTCCCTCGTGTGCGATGAGTGGCAGTCGTCCTCAGTCGCCCCAATACCTTCGGGTATTGAGGGTCCCTGCGTCCTAGCCTGGCTTGCTCCTCACACGCGAGGAACGAGGCAGCATCACCCGAAGGGGCACTCATGAAACACACGATCTCGGTTCAGGTGGAGGACAAGCCGGGTGCGCTCGCACGTATCTCCACGATGTTCGCGCGGCGCGGGTTCAACATCGACTCGCTCGCCGTGGGACCGACTGAGCGGTCCGGCGTCTCGTGCATCACCCTGCGCGTCGACTGCGAGCAGCATTCGCTGGAGCAGATCGAGAAGCAGATCCACAAGCTCGTGAACGTGTTGCGTGTGACAGAGCTCGTTCCCGGCGAGGCCGTCGAGCGGGAGCTCCTGCTGCTGAAGGTCGCCGCGGCGACCGATCGGCGCGCGGAGCTCGTTGCCACAGCCGCGGCACTCGGCGGCAAGGCGATCGATCTCGGCCAGGAGGCGATCGTCTTCGAACTGACCGGGACACCCGGGGAGCTCGACTCCTTCCAGGAGCTGGCCCGTCCCCACGGAATCCAGGAGCTGATCCGCACCGGCCGGATCGGCATGTCTCGGCCCTCGACCCGCCGTGCCTCGCGCCGGCTCTCCGCGATCAACTAAGACGAAAGGACGACCCGCATGGCAACCATCCTTCGCGACGGCGACCTGAGCCTGCTGTCTCGCAAAGTCGCCGTGATCGGCTACGGCGCACAGGGGCACGCGCACGCCCTCAACCTGCGCGACTCAGGCGTCGACGTTGTCGTCGGGCTCCGCGAGGGTGGCGCCTCATGGCCGAAGGCAGAGGCCGCAGGGTTGCCTGTCGCCTCAGTTGCGGACGCAGTGGGGGGTGCGCAGCTGGTCGCGATCCTCATTCCCGACCAGGTGCAGCCCGAGGTCTTCGACGACCACGTCGCCCCGAACCTCGAGCCTGACGCCGCCGTCCTCTTCGCGCACGGGTTCAACATCCTGTACGAGCGCGTCCGTCCGAGCGCGAGCCATGACGTGATCATGGTCGCGCCGAAAGGGCCAGGGGACGTCGTCCGACGCCTCTTCACCGAGGGCTACGGCACGCCCGCGCTGATCGCCGTGGAGCAGAACCCGAGCGGCCGGGCACGCGACCTCGCGCTCGCCTACGCCATAGGGATCGGCGCGGGTCGCGCAGGAATCCTCGAGACGACGTTCCGCGAGGAGACCGAGACCGACCTCTTCGGCGAGCAGGCTGTCCTCTGCGGTGGCACCGCCGAGCTGATCCGCGCAGGCTTCGAGACGCTCGTCGAGGCCGGCTACCAGCCCGAGTGCGCGTACTACGAGTGCCTGCACGAGGTAAAGCTGATCGTCGACCTGATCTACGAGGGTGGCCTCGCGCACATGCGCTCGGTCGTCTCCGACACGGCCGAGTTCGGCGACTACGTGAGCGGGCCGCGCGTGATCGACGGACGTGTGCGCGACGAGATGAAGAGCATCCTCACCGACATCCAGTCGGGCGCATTCGCGCGCGAGTGGGTGGCGGACATGGACGCGGGGGAGACGCGGCTGAAGTCGATGCGGGCCGAAGCGGCGACGAGTCAGCTCGAGACCGTCGGCAAGGAACTTCGGTCGCTGATGCATCGGACCGCTGGTGCTGGGACGGGCGCTGGGGCGGAGCACTAGGCCGATGTCCTCGGTCGACGTTCCCGTAGCGCTTCTCGGCTACGGCACTGTCGGAGCGGCCGTACACCGGCTCCTCGAGGAGAGTGCCGACGAGATCGAGCGCTCGACCGGGCACCGCCTGCGCGTGACCCGCGCGCTCGTGCGCGACGTGGCGAAGGAACGCGGCTTCGCCGCGGCGGAGGGCGTGCTCACCGACGACTTCGCAACGATCCGCGACGACCCGTCGATCGCAGTCGTGGCGGAGGTTATGGGCGGCGTCGCGCCGGCGGGCTCCTACGTCCTGGAGCTGCTGCGAGCGGGCAGGCCCGTCGTCACCGCGAACAAACAGCTCGTCGCACGACATGGCGCGGAACTCTTCGAGGCCGCCGCAGCGGGTGGCGTTCAGCTTCGCTTCGAGGCGTCGGTCTGTGCCGCGATCCCGGTGATCAAGGTGCTGCGCGAGTCGCTCGTCGTGACGAACGTCCATCGCGTGCTCGGGATCGTCAACGGCACGACCAACTTCATCCTCAGTGAGATGGAGACCGGTCGCAGCTACGCCGAGGCGCTCGCGGAGGCGCAGCGGCTCGGCTACGCCGAAGCCGACCCGACCGACGACGTCGAGGGCATCGACGCCGCAGCGAAGATGGCGATCCTCGCGACCGTCGCCTTCGGGTCGCGTGTGCCACTCGAGGCCGTCTCGACGGAGGGAATCCGTGGCGTCACAGAAGGTCTCGTCACCGCGGCGCGAGCGCTCGACATGCGGGTGAAGCTGATCGGGCGGGCAACTCTGCTGGACGGGCGGGTCGATGTCCGTGTCGGACCGGCTTTCGTCGACGAGCGCCACCCTCTCGCGGCGGTCGACGGCGCCTTCAACGCCGTGATGCTGCAAGGCGACGCGATTCGCGAGATCACGCTCGAAGGGCCTGGCGCTGGTGGGATCGAGACCGCGTCCGCCGTCGTCGCCGACATGGTTTCCGTCGT
>JBBQPW010000081.1:0-9089 GCA_038216845.1 Gaiellales bacterium
CGCAAACCGGTCGGCGACCCGCTGATCCTGGCTCGCAGCGCCGAGCAACGTCAGCACGTGCTCGGGCGGTGGCGTGAGCAACGCGTTCGTCCACCCGACTACGGACTTGGCGTAGTCCCAGTACGCGTCGAACGTCTCCTGCATCCACTCCACGTCGAACGGTAGATCGCCGTGCTCCCGGATCGAGGCGTGATAGGTGGTGGCGCATTTCGCGGCGTTGTTCGAGCCTTGGCCGGTGATCGGGTCGTTGAGCACGACGACATCGCCCATGCCGAGCACGGCGCGGCCCGACGGCAGAATGCCGACCGGCTTGCGCACCGTCGGCGGGAAGCGGCCGGTGAGGATCCCGTTCGTGTCGGTCAACGCGGATTCCCGGTTGCGATCGGCCTCCCAGGGGAAGAACGTGTCGAGGATCCATTTCGACTTCGCCAGATGCTCGTCGGGGGTAGTTACGTCACCCCAGCAGTCCATCGGGCCGCCGGGGACACCCTCGAAGACCATGATCTCGCAGTCTCCCGTCGTGGTGAGGGCGGGAAACACGAAGTACTCGCCCACGCCCGGGCACAGGTTGAAGCACACCGCCGTGTACTCGGGCCGCGGCGTCATGCCGGTGACGTACGTGAGCGCCAACGCGCGCATTGGAACGTCGTACGGCGACCGGGCGGCGTCGCGCTCGAACAGGCCCGTGATCTCGCCCTTGCCGGCTGCGACGACGACGAGGTCGCTTGCATCCGCGTACCGCTCGAGATCGTCGACCGTCGCCTCGTGGATGACTAACCGCCCGCCGATCGACTCGAAGTGCTCCAGCCAGCGCGGGAACTTGACGCGCTGGTCGACCGACTGGCCGGGCGTTTCGGCTCGCGAGGCGAACGTCAGCGCCTTCTCGCCGCGAACCTCCGGATGCGGGATCGAGAACTGGATCCCTTCCGTCGGCGGGCAGGTGTCCTGCCAGAAGTCGATGCCGAGCGCTCGCTCGGTGTCGAGCGAGCTCGCGAACATGAACTGGCTGGACATCACCTTGCCGTTCCGGAAGTCCTCGCCGGTCCGGTTCGAGATCAGTGTCACGTCGTGGCCGTCCTGGACGAGCCCGATACCGAGCTGGAGGCCCGACTGCCCTGCACCGACGATCGTAACTCTTGACATGGTCGCCTCCTAGATGGTTGATCGGTGAATCACCGAGCAACCATCTCATCCATGAGTTTGGGAATCGCGGGAACCGCCTGTTCCGGCCCCATCGCCGAGTACCCGCCGTCGACCGCCCAGTCCGCGCCGGTGACGAAGCTCGCCTCGTCGGAGCAGAGAAACGCGACGACCCGTACCACCTCCTCGGGGTCCCCCACGCGGCCGAGCTGGTGGAACGGGGCCGCGACCCGATCGGTCTTCGCCCGGTCGCCGCCGCTGAGCTCGTCCATCACCTTCGACCACGTCCAACCCGAGCGTCGCGGAGTTGACGCGGATCCCGTCGGCCGCAAGGTCCATCGCCATGTTCCGCGTCAGCTGGACGAGCGCAGCCTTGCTCAGCGGGTAGAGCCAGCGTCCCGTCTGGGCGACCTTCGACGAGATCGATGTGATGTTGACGACGGCGCCGCCGCGCCGCTCGGATCCGTGGCGTTCGCAACGTCAGGTGGCCGTCGGGCTGATTGACTCTATTCGTGGTCGCGTCAGTCACCGCCGCGGACGAGGCAGCCGAGATCGGCAGCCGCCGGCGCGGGCAGGTCTTCGTCGCGCTCGCAGCCCTTGCGTGGTCGAGCGCGGGCGTACTGCAACGCGAGCTCTCGGTCGGGACCGCGACGCAAGTGGCTGGTCGCGCACTCGTCGCGGGCCTCGCATTGTTCGCGTTCGTCGCGTTCTCGGAAGGTCGCGGGGTCGTGCGCGCATTCGCCGCGATGGGACGGGCGGAGATCGCCGTCGCGGTGCTGACCGCGATCGCCTCGGGCACATTCATCGTCGCGCTCAACCACACGACGGTCGCCAACGTCCTCTTCATGCAGGCGGTCGCGCCGATCGCGGCGGCGTTGATCGCGTGGGGAGCGCTGAAGGAGTCGGTGTCGCGCCGAACTGCCGTCGCGATGATCGTGGCACTGGCAGGAGTCGGGTTGATGGTCGGCGGGCCGGGCGGCTCGCACGGCCTCGGCGTCGGTCTCTCCGTCGTGATGACGCTGGCCTTCGCGCTCGGCGTCGTGATCACGCGTCACCGCCGCGACATCTCGATGGCTCCCGCGATCTGCCTCTCGCAGGTGCTCGTACTCGCCGTCGCGGGCCCGTTCGCGCACCCGGGCAGCATCGATGGACACGACCTCGGCCTGATCCTCGCGCTCGGCATCGGCCAGATGGGGCTCGGCCTTGCCTTTCTCACGATCGGCGCCCGCCTGCTCCCGGCCGCCGAGGTAGCGTTGATCACGTTGCTCGAAGTCGTGCTCGGCCCGCTGTGGGTGTGGCTCGCGCTGTCGGAGCGGCCGAGCACGGCGACGCTCGTGGGCGGCGCGGTCGTGATGGGCGCAGTCGTGCTGCAGGCCGGCGGCGAGGCTACGAGCTGAGCTTGCTCGCCTGCGCGATCAGGAGAACGGGCAGAACGGGAACTCGCCCGGAGACTCCTTGCCGCAAGCAGGACAACTCGCCATCGGCGCGAGTCTACGGCGCTTGCCGTGCCCGTTGCCGGGCGGCTACGCTCCTAGCGATGATTCCCGCACGCGAGAACTGGGCCTGGCATTGGCGCAGCGAGCGCGGCGGGAGCGTGCACTAGCACCAGGCTTCGAATCCGCGTCGCCCGAGGCCTCCACCTGGAGGTCTTTTTCGTCTCCGAGAGGAGATACGTGATGACCAACACCATTTCCACCGACCTGCTCACTCCGCTCGGGGCCTACCTGCGTCTGCGCAGCGCTGGACGAGCCAGCTTCATCCTGGAATCCGTTGAGCGCGGACGGCTGGGGCGCAACTCGTGGATCGGTGCGGGCTCTCGCATCGTGACGTTCGAGGAAGCGGACGTCCGCCTGCCGGTCGTCGGCTACCTCGCGTACGACTACGTCGCGAAGCTCGAGCCGACCGTGCCGCTCCCGACCGAGGGGCGCGACTTTCCCGAGAGCCGGCTCGTGGTCGCGGAGACACTCGTCCGCTTTGACCACGGCGCCGGGATCGCAGAGGTGCTCGCGGGCGATCCGGAAGAGATCGCGGGCCGCCTCGACGCAGGCATCCCCTGGCATCCAGAGCCGCGCGGGGTAGCAGGCTCCCTGCGGCGCTTCCCCGACCAGGCGCGCTACGAAGAGATGGTGCGCACCGTCAAGGAGCACATCGTCGCCGGCGACGTCTTCCAGACCGTGCCGTCGCAGCGCGCCGAGCGGCCAACCTCGGCTTCACCGCTCGACGTCTACCGCGCGCTCCGCCGCGTCAACCCGTCGCCGTATCTGTTCCTGCTGGAGTTGGACGGGATCGCCCTCGTCGGCTCCTCGCCGGAGCGCCTGGTCGCCTGCGAGGACGGCCGCGCGAGCCTCTGCCCCATTGCCGGAACGACGGACCCGACCGAGGGTGACGTCGAGCGCCTGCTCTCGTCCGAAAAGGACAAGGCCGAGCACATCATGCTCGTCGACCTCGGCCGCAACGACCTCTCGCGCGTGTGTCGGGCCGGCACGGTTCACGTGGCGCGGTCGATGGAGGTGGAGCGCTTCTCACATGTCTCACACATCGTCTCGGAGGTGGTCGGCGAGATCCGCGACGGTGTGACGTCCTTCGACGTACTGCGTGCCTGTTTCCCCGCCGGCACAGTCTCAGGCGCGCCGAAGGTGCGTGCGATGCAGCTCATCTCGGAGCTCGAAGAGTTCCGCCGCGGGCCGTACGCCGGAGCGGTTCTGTATGCGCTGCCCGGCGGCACGATGGACGCCTGCATCGCGCTGCGCACGATCGTCATGGCCGACGGCGTCGCGCACCTGCAGGCTGGAGCCGGGATCGTGGCAGACTCGGAGCCGACCGCCGAGCACGAGGAGTGCCTCCGCAAGCTCGCCGCGCTCGAAGCGGCGATCGACCTGGCAGAGAAGGAGTTCGCGTCGTGACCGCCCCCCGTTCGTTCCCGCACGCGAGATCGCTTGTGACGATTCGTCACAAGGGAGAACATCGCGCTCTTGCGGCATGGTGCGCGGTGAACCGGCGGCTGCGAGACCCCTTGTGACGAATCGTCACAAGGTTCAGAGTCGCGAGTTGCATGGAGGTGGGCGGTGAAGCTCTTGATGATCGACAACTACGACTCGTTCACCTACAACCTCGTGCATCTGTTCGAGGAGCTCGGCGCTGAAGTCATCGTGCGCCGGAACGATGCGATCACGCCTGACGAGGCCGTCGAGCTTGCGCCGGATCGCCTCGTGATCTCCCCCGGTCCCGGACGACCTGCGGACGCGGGCGTCTCGGTCGAGCTGATCCGCCGCCTCGGCCCGACGGTGCCGACCCTCGGGGTCTGCCTCGGTCACCAAGCGATCGTCGAGGCGTTCGGCGGCGAGATCGGTGCGGCGCGAGCGCTGCTGCACGGGAAGTCGAGCCTGATCGAGCACGACGGGAAGGGCATCTTCGCCGGGCTGCCAGACGAGATCGAGGCGGGTCGCTACCACTCGCTCGCAGCGGTACGCGTCCCTGGCGAGCTCGAGATCACGGCGCGCAGCGGCGACGGCGAGGTGATGGGCGTCCGCCACCGCGTGTTCCCTGTCGAGGGCGTCCAGTTCCACCCGGAATCCGTCTTGACACCCCTCGGGCCTGAGCTCGCGAGGAACTTCGTCACATGATCCAAGGAGCGATCCGCGACCTTCTCGAGGGCCACTCGCTCGATCGCCCGCGCGCGCGCGAGGTGATGGGGGTGATCATGCGCGGCGAAGCGACTCCCGCCCAGATCGGCGGCTTCCTCGTCGCGCTCCGGGCAAAGGGCGAGGCGCCCGACGAGATCGCGGGCTGCGCCGAGGCGATGCGCGAGCACGTCTTACCCGTGCACCCGAGCCGACGCGACGTCGTCGACGTCGTCGGCACGGGCGGCGACGGCGGGCGCACGTTCAACATCTCGACCGCCGCCGCGATCGTCGCCGCCGCCGCGGGAGGGGCCGTCGCGAAGCACGGGAACCGCGCGGTGAGCTCGGCGTCCGGCTCTGCCGACGTGCTCGAGTCGCTCGGCTTCCACCTGGAGCAGACGCCAGAGCGGATCGCGGAGTCAATCGACCGGCTCGGGTTCGGCTTCATGTTCGCGCCTGCCCACCATCCGGCGATGAAGCACGCGGCCCCCGTCCGTCGGGAACTCGGCACGCGGACGATCTTCAACCTGCTCGGGCCACTGACGAACCCGGCTGGGGCGCGGGCTGGGATCTTCGGCGTATTCGCGCCCGGCCTCGTGCGTACGTTCGCGGAGGCGCTGGCGCAACTCGGGGCGTCGCGGGCATTCGTCGTCCACGGCGCACACGGGATCGACGAGCTGTCGCCGGCCGGGCCGAACGTCGTCTGCGAGGTGGCCGACGGCGAGATCTGCGACCGCACAATCGACCCGCGCGAGCTAGGCATCGAGCCGTGCGACCCGGCGGAACTGGCTGGCGGCTCCCCCGACGAGAACGCCGCCGACATCCACGCGATCTTCGGCGGCGCTAAGGGCGGCAAGCGCGAAGCCGTCCTGCTCAATGCCGCCGGCGCGATCGCTGCGGGCGGCCATGCAGCCGACCTGCGTGAAGGCCTCGTCGTCGCACGCGAGACCATCGACTCGGGAGCCGCGGCTGCGCGACTCGAAGAACTGCGAGTCTTCTCCCGTGGGTAGCTTCGCGGACGCGCTCGCGCGCGACGGCTTGCAGGCGATCGCAGAGATCAAGCGGCGCTCGCCTTCAGCCGGCGAGTTGCGGCCCGACGCAAGCCCGGCGGAGATCGCCCCCGCCTACGAGCGCGCAGGAGCAGCCGCCGTGTCCGTTCTCGTCGACCAGCGCTTCGGCGGCACGTGGGACGACCTGCGTGCCGCACGTTCCACCGCGACCCTGCCGCTCCTCGCCAAGGGCTTCTTTTCGACCGAAGAGCACCTCCGGACTGCGCGTGACGCCGGAGCCGACGCTGCGCTCCTCCTGCTCCGCGACCTCGACGACGCCACCTGCGCGGATCTGATGCGCGTTGCCGACTCGCTCGGCCTGGATACCCTCGTCGAGGCGCACGACGCGGCTGAGCTCGACCGCGCGATCGCCCTGGGTGCGCCAGTGATCGGGATCAACGCGCGCGACCTGTCGACGTTCCGCATCGACCGCGCGACGCAGCTCGACCTCGTCGCTCGAGCACCCCGCGACCGCATCGTCGTCGCCGAATCGGGCATCCACTCCCGGGCACAAGGCGCGGCGGCAGAGTTGGCCGGTGCCGACGCAATCCTGGTCGGGTCAGCCCTGATGACGGCTCCTGACCCAGCCGCTCGGCTGACCGAGCTGCTCTCGCGTCCGCTCGTGAAAGTATGCGGCCTGACGCGCGAGGACGATGTCGCAGCCGCCGCGGAGGCGGGAGCCGATCTCGCGGGCTTCGTTCTCGTGCCGGAAAGCCCGCGCGCGGCGAGCGAAGTCTTGCCCGTACCGGAGACGATGCTCGCAGTCGCTGTCTGGGTCGGCGAGGCCGGCGACAGCCCTGCCGAGCTCGACCAGGTTCACCCCCGCGAGAACGGAAAGGTCCGCGGACGCGACGCTGCCGTTTGGCGCGACAGGCACCACGTCGCAACGCTGCTCGACCTCCCATGGGAAGAGGACGACCCGTCCCATTGGGAGCGCGCCGCGGAAGCAGAAGGCCGCATCCTCCTCGCGGGCAGGCTCGGGCCCGACAACGTCCGCGCGGCGATCGACCGCGTCCATCCGTGGGGGGTCGACGCCAGCTCCCGGCTCGAGTCGTCGCCCGGAATCAAGGATCACGCCAAGGTACGTGCCTATGTCGAGGCGGCGCGATCGTGACCACCTACGGCGAATGGGGCGGACGCTACGTCCCCGAGACGCTGATCCCGGCGCTCGACGAGCTGACAGACGCCTGGAACGAGGCCAAGCAGGACCCGTCCTTCCTGGCCGAGGTCGAGGCGCTCGGCCGCGACTACACCGGCCGACCGTCACCGCTGACACGCGCGGAGCGCTTCGCCCCGGACAAGCGGCTCTACCTGAAGCGCGAGGATCTCAACCACACAGGAGCGCACAAGATCAACAACGCGCTCGGCCAGCTCGTGCTCGCCCGACGACTCGGCAAGAAACGGATCATCGCCGAGACCGGCGCCGGCCAACACGGCGTCGCGACCGCCACGGCGTGCGCGCGCTTCGGCCTCGAGTGCGTCGTCTTCATGGGCGCCGAGGACATGCGCCGCCAGGCCCCGAACGTCGAGCGGATGGGTCTTCTCGGCGCCGTCGTCGTCCCGGTCGAGTTCGGGACCAAGACGCTCAAGGAGGCGACGAGCGAGGCGATCCGCGACTGGATCACCAACGTCGAGACGACCCATTACGTCATCGGTTCCTGTGTCGGGCCGGCCCCGTACCCCGAGCTCGTGCGGGAGCTTCAGGCAGTCATAGGCAGAGAAGCGCGCGAGCAGATCCTGGCCGCGGAAGGGCGCCTGCCCGACGCGGTGCTCGCCTGCGTTGGGGGCGGCTCGAACGCGATCGGCATGTTCGCCGGCTTCATCGACGATGCGGACGTCGAGCTCGTCGGCGTCGAAGCCGCGGGTGCCGCAAGCCTCGGCAGCGGCCGGGCAGCGGTTCTCCACGGAGCGCGCTCCTCGACGCTCGCCGACGCCGATGGTCAGATCGCCGACGCGCACTCGATCTCGGCCGGACTCGACTACCCGGGCGTCGGCCCGGAGCACGCCTACCTGCGCGACACCAGCCGCGCTCGCTACGTGACAGCGACCGACGAGGAGGCGCTCGCAGCCTTCCGCGGTCTCGCCCGCACCGAGGGGATCATCCCGGCGCTCGAATCGTCCCATGCCCTCGCCTACGCCGTGAAGCTGGCGGCGGAGCGCCCGGCACAAGAGATCATCCTGGTCAACCTCTCCGGTCGCGGCGATAAAGACCTGGATACGGTGATCAGCGCGTTGGGGCTGCAATAACGCCACCGAAAGGACGTACACAGATGGTCCAGACAGTCGATAGTCAACCAACCGCTGACCCGACGCCCCGCCCCAGTCGGATCGCGGAGACATTCGCGCGACTGAAGCGCGAGGGGCGCACGGCGATCATGCCTTATCTCACCGTCGGCTACCCCGATGTGGAGACGACCCTGGCGGGCGTACCCGCGATCGTGCGCGGCGGCGGCGATCTCCTCGAACTCGGCATGGCCTTCTCCGATCCACTCGCCGACGGCGTGACGGTCCAGAGGGCTAACCAGCGCGCCCTGGAGAATGGTGTCACCACCACGACAACCCTCGAAGTCGCCCGGAAGCTGCGCGCGGGGGGAGTCGAAATCCCGCTGATCGCGATGGGGTACGTCAATCCGATCATGCGCTACGGCCTCGCGCGCTTCGTCGCCGACTGCGCCGCCGCCGGGATCGACGGCCTGATCGTCCCCGATCTGCCGCCCGAGGAGAGCGACGAACTCGTAGCCATCTGCCGAAAGCACGGGCGCGACTTCATCATGCTCCTCGCACCAACCAGTCCCGAGCGGCGAATCAAGGAAGTGGTAAGCCGTGCGAGTGGCTTCATTTACTGCATCTCGCTGACTGGCGTCACCGGCGCACGCACTAATTTGCAAGAGGGTTTAGCCAACTACCTCACCCGTATCCGCCAGTACACCGACCTGCCGCTTGTCGTCGGCTTCGGCATCTCCACCGCCCAGCACGTCGCCCAAGTCGGGGAACTGGCCGAAGGTGCGATTGTCGCCTCAGCGCTCATCAACCGTCTCAGCGAAGTCGAAGACGCCCCACTACAGGAGCGCGTCGACGCCATCGAAACCTTCGTCCGCGACCTGCGGGGGTAAGGGACCAAAAACGATTGAACGCAGAGACGCCGAGGGGAAGGAGCGCGCAGAGAAAAGAACGGTAGAAATAGGTGGGCTAACCTGTTCAACCTTATCTTTTCGTTCGTTCTTCGCGCGCTCCTTCCCCTCGGCGTCTCTGCGTTCCTCCCTAGTCTCCCACCCGACTT
>JBBQPW010000082.1:0-9009 GCA_038216845.1 Gaiellales bacterium
GCAACGGCGCGTATCGGTCGGTAAGGCGCCGAAGGAGCTCCGTGGAACCCTCGAGGTCGGTCAGGAGGAAGGTGACGTGACCGTTCGGCAGCTTTCGCTGCGGATTGAGCTGCGAGCTGACGAAGCCGATGGGCATGATCCCATGCTTCTTGCGACCCTTACGACGCACCTCCACTTCGCCGGAGATGATCACGAAGAACTCCCGGCCGCGATCCCCCTCGCGGATCAGCACTTTTCCAGTCGGGAGGTCGATCTCGTCCGCCACGCCGCCGATCAGCGCCAGCTCCTTCTTCGAGCAGTGCTCGAAGAGCGGGACGCGCCGGAGGAGATCGATCTTCGAATTGTGACATCGATCTTCGAATTGTGACGTAGTGCCATGCGGGGACTCTAGAACTCGCAATGCCTGCGGGCAAGGGACAACTAGAATGACACCATGGTCGCGGCATCGACACTGCCTACGCGCTCGGGTTCCGGTGGCTTCGAGTTGCCGCACGACTTTCGACTGCCGCGAATCGGCTCGGTCGATGCGGTTGCGCTCGAGGCTCGCGCGGCAGAGCTCGCGAAGCGCTCGATCAAGAAGGACTCGAAGCTCGCCGCACTCGAGCTTGCCGTTCGGATGATGGATCTGACGACACTCGAGGGTGCTGACACACCGGGCAAGGTCTCGGCACTGTGTTCCAAGGCGATCCGGCCCGATCCGGTCGATTGCAGCGTGCCCTCGGTCGCGGCGATCTGCGTCTACCCGAACCTGGTCGCAGGCGCGAAGGCGCGGCTTGCAGGCTCGGGGGTGAAGGTGGCCGCGGTCGCGACCGCGTTCCCGTCCGGCCAGGCGCCGACCGCGCTCAAGGTGGCCGAGGTACGCGAGGTCGTCGCGCTCGGAGCCGACGAGGTCGACATGGTGATCGACCGAGGCGCGTTTCTCTCCGGCCGCTACGCGAAGGTCTACGACGAGATCTGCCAGGTGAAAGAGGCCTGCGGCGACGTACACCTGAAGGTGATTCTCGAGACGGGCGAGCTCGGGACCTATGACAACGTGCGCAGGGTTTCCCTACTGGCGATGGCCGCGGGCGCCGACTTCGTCAAGACGTCGACCGGCAAGGTGACGCCGGCCGCGACGCTGCCCGTCACGCTGTGCATGCTGGAGGCGGTGCGCGACGTCCACGACGAGACCGGCCGCGTCGTCGGCATGAAGCCGGCCGGCGGCATCCGCACGGCGAAGCAGGCGATCCAGTACCTCTGCGTGCTCCATGAGACCCTCGGCACGCAGTGGATGACGCCCGACCTCTTCCGCTTCGGCGCCTCGTCGCTGCTCAATGACGTGCTGATGCAGATCCGCAAGCAGAAGACCGGCGTGTACCAGTCCCTCGACTACTTCACGATCGACTGACCGGCAACGACGTGATCCGATCGCCAGCGCACCGTTCTCCTTGTGACGATCCGTCACAAGCGCCGGTGGCCCGACCGCACGCTGGCTCCGCGCTTCCAAGTAACGATCTGTCACTAGCGACGCACGCCTGCTGGCATGCGGCCCCCAGTCTTCCTAGTGACAGATCGTCACAAGGTTGTGGGGGTCGTGCGGGCGGGGGCCCATGAGCGAGATCAAGGGCGCAAAGGCCGTGTCGCAGCCGGCGTCCCCGGTGTCGCCGCTCGAGTGGGAGTACGCGCCCGCGCCGGAAGCGCGCGACATCGTCCGTTTCCAGGAGCGCTACGGGCTGTTCGTTGGCGGTGAATTGGTGGAGCCGCGCTCGAAGGAGTGGTTCCCGACGATCTCGCCCGCGACCGAGGAGCAGCTCGCCGAAGTTGCGCAGGCCGGGGCGGAGGACGTCGACGCGGCGGTCGGCGCCGCACGCACTGCCTTCGAGAACGGCTGGTCGGGACTTCGCCCGGCGGAGCGCGCGAAGTACCTGTTCCGGATCGCGCGGCTCCTGCAGGAGCGCTCGCGCGAGCTCGCCGTCGCGGAGTCGCTGAACGGCGGCAAGCCGATCAAGGAGTCGCGCGACGTCGACGTCCCGCTCGCGGCTGCGCACTTCTTCTACTACGCGGGCTGGGCCGACAAGCTCGAGTACGCGTTCCCGAACCGCCGGCCGGCGCCGCTCGGCGTCGCGGGTCAGATCATCCCCTGGAACTTCCCGCTGCTGATGCTCGCGTGGAAAATCGCCCCGGCACTTGCGGCGGGAAATACCGTCGTGCTGAAGCCGGCCGAGACGACGCCGCTGACGGCGCTGATCTTCGCCGACATCTGCCGCCAAGCGGAGCTCCCTGCGGGCGTCGTCAACATCGTCACCGGCGACGGCTCCACCGGCGCGCACCTCGTGCGGCACCGCGGCCTGAACAAGATCGCATTCACGGGCTCGACCGAGGTCGGCAAGGCGATCCAGCGCGAGCTCGCCGGCACTGGCACGCGGCTGACACTGGAGCTAGGCGGCAAAGCGGCGAACATCGTCTTCGACGACTGCGCGCTCGATCAGGCGGTCGAGGGGATCGTCAACGGCATCTACTTCAACCAGGGCCACGTGTGCTGCGCAGGCTCGCGGCTGCTCGTGCAGGAGTCGATCGCCGAGCCGCTCGTCGCGAAGCTGAAGCGCCGCCTCGAGACCCTGCGCCTCGGCGATCCGCTCGACAAGAACACCGACATCGGCGCGATCAACTCGCGCGCGCAGCTCGACCGAATCCGCGAGCTCGTCGCGAGCGGGGAGGAGGAGGGCGCCGAGATCTACCAACCGCCGTGCGTTCTGCCCGAGAAGGGCTACTGGTTCGCGCCGACCGTCTTCACGAACGTCGCCCAGAGCTATCGCATCGCGCAGGAGGAGATCTTCGGACCCGTCCTCTCCGTTCTCACCTTCCGCACCCCCGACGAGGCGATCGAGAAGGCGAACAACACGGCCTACGGACTTTCCGCCGGAGTGTGGACGGAGAAGGGCTCGCGCATCCTCTGGATGGCGCAGCGCCTGCGTGCTGGCGTCGTGTGGGCAAACACGTTCAACCGCTTCGACCCGACGTCTCCGTTCGGGGGCTACAAGGAGAGCGGCTTCGGCCGCGAAGGCGGCCGCCACGGCTTGGAGCCATACCTGAGGTTCGAGGAATGACGACAGCCCGCGTGAGCGTAAGACGAGTCGTGCCGAACCTCCGCGGTGATCCAGCAGAGAGCAGGGTCTTCTTCAAGGAGGTGCTCGATCTCGAGCCGAGCATGGAAGTTGGGTGGATTGCCACCTTCGTGTCGTCCGTCAACCCGACCGCACAGATTTCCGTCATCCGGGAAAACGCAACCGCAAGCGTGCACGCGGATGTCTCGGTCGAGGTGGATGACGTGGACGCTGTTCATGCCAAGGCGATTGCGCACGGCGCCGAGATCATCCTGCCTCTCACCGATGAGCCCTGGGGCGTCCGTCGATTCTTCGTTCGAGAGCCCAACGGTCATGTCATCAACGTGATGATGCATCTCGACTCGTGAGTCGCATTCCCATCAGGAAGACCTACAAGCTCTTCGTCGGGGGTGCCTTCCCACGGTCGGAGTCTGGGCGCACCTACGAGGCCGAGGGGCAGAACGTTGCCCGCGCATCTCGTAAGGACGCGCGCGACGCGGTCGTCGCGGCGCGCAAGGCGTTCGCCGGCTGGTCGGCGCAGACCGCGTACAACCGCGGCCAGGTGCTCTACCGGCTCGCCGAGATGATGGAGGCGCGCGCCGACGACCTCGCCGCCGTGTGCTCCGGTCGGGACGAAGTCGACGCCGCGGTCGATCGGGTCGTCTGGTATGCCGGTTGGGCCGACAAGCTCGCGCAGGTTCTCGGCTCGTCGAACCCCGTCGCGGGGCCGTATTTCAACTTTACGGTCCCGGAGCCGACCGGGGTCGTGGCGATCCTCGTCCCGGACGAGCCAGCGCTCGGCGGGCTCGTCTCGCGGCTCGCTCCGGCGCTCGTCGGCGGGAACACGGTTGTCGCCGTTGCGTCTGAGACGCATCCGCTCGCCGCGATCGAGCTTGCCGAGGCGATCGCCACCTCCGACGTGCCGGCCGGTGTCGCGAACATCCTCACCGGCTTCCGCATCGAGCTCGGTCCGATCCTCGCCGCCCACATGGACGTGAACGCGATCGACGTGACCGGCGCGGGCGAGGATACGACCGAGCTCGAGCGAGTCGCGGCCGACAACGTGAAGCGCGTCGCGCGCGGCTCCGCCGACGGTCAGTCTCCGTGGGAGATCGCGTCGTTCCTCGAGATGAAGACCGTCTGGCACCCTGTCGGCCAATAGGCTAGGCGGTCAATAGAGAAGGGCGTCGACCGCTTCGCGCGCAGCGGCGAGCCGTGTCTCGTTCGGCCCCTGTAGCAGCAACCACGGCGAGCCGCTTTCGCCGGCGTGGGCGAGCAGCCGGTCGTGCATCCACTTCCGCTGCTGCTCGAACTCGCGCAACCCGTCGTGCGAGAACGGCACGTCGAGCCCACAGACGAGGTACAGGTCGTAGCGCCGCGCCGTGAGATCCTCGAATCCGGACGCCACCGACCCGAGATATGCCTCGTGGAACACCGCCGTCGTGAACGCGTCGGTGTCGCAGAACAGCACCCCACGCGCAAACGGCGCGAGGAAGTCCTCGTACCAGCAGTGGACGCGGGCGATATGCGTGAACTCCCAGCTCTTCCACGGGGCGCCGCGCTCGCGGCCGACCTCGGTGTAGACGCGCCCGTATTCGGGATTCCACAGCGTCTCGTAGGCTGCGGCCAGAGCGCCGGCGAGCGTCGTCTTGCCCGTCGACTCGGCGCCGAGCAGGCAAACGCGCCGAACCGGGTCGCTCACGGGAGGCGGGTCGTCGCGTAGAGATCCTGCCGAAGCGCTGCTCCCCGCGGCGCGTGAGCTGCGGCGAAGATCGGCATCGGTCGCGATCCTGCAAACGCCACGGCCTGGTAATCCCCGAGAAAGCCCCCGGCGCCGTCGCTGAACGAGCGGGCGAGCCACGAAACGTCCATCGGTCGTGCGTCGAGGCGGGTCGGACGGCTCCACGTCGTCCCACCGTCCGCCGAGCGGAACAGCCGTACGCCGAGCCGGCAGCACGACCCCGCGACCCGCGTGTAGGCGACGACTGCGGCAACGTTGCCCGAGGCGGCGAGCGTCGGGGTCAGGTAGTCGCCACCGCTCGCAAGTGCGCGCGGCGCGCTCCACGTGGTTCCGTCCGCCGACAGCGAGAGATCGATGTCGTTGGTTTCACAGCCTGGATTCGCGCTGCAGTCCGGCCAGACCACGGCGAGGCCGTCCGTCGTCTCGGCGACCGAGGGAAGAGGCGGTGCCCGGAGTGCCGCTGTATTGCTCCGCAGGCCGGCGATGCGGATAGCCGCGGTGAAGGTCAGGCCGCCGTCTCCCGAGCTCACCGCCTGGATCGCCGAGAGGTCGGGCGCTGCATATACGACCACCAGCGTGCCGTCGGGAGCGACCACCGGGATCGCGCCGACTGGCCCGCCGCCTCCCGCCGGGCTGATACGGATGTCCGTGCTCCAGGTCGTCCCGGCGTCGGTCGACGTCCGCAGCGCCAGAAACCCTGACGTCTCGTCTGTGTAGGCCAGGTAGCACGTCCCGCGATGAGGGCTCGCCGGCCGGTTGTCGCAGCCGAGCCATTCCTTGTCGAGCGATACCCGCTCACCCGGTGCAGTGGTGTTGCTCGCCGCGACGACCGGCGGCGCACTCCAGTCGGCGCCGTTCGTCGAGCGGAAGACGGGGATGGTTGTCTCGCCCACGCCGATCGAGAGCACCGCCGCGAGCCATGTCCCATTAACCGCGTCCCGCGCGACAACCGGGTCGGACACGCGGTTCCCGCCAGCATCGACGAGAACACCCCGGCGCCAGGTCGCTCCACCGTCCAGCGTCGCCGCCCAGCCGATCGCCGCGGCCCCGCCGTCGACATAGCGACCGGACTGAAACACGGTCACCACTGTATTTCCCTCGCTCGCAGCGCTCGGCTCCACGATTGCCCTGTGCTGCGCTCCGGAGATCGTCGTCGTGTCGAGCGCAATCCGGCGCGTCACGATCTCGCAGTCGGCAGCGATGCGATCCTTCAGGTCGGCGACGACGAGATCGCGGCCTCCGCCGCAGCGGATGGTGTCGGCGGCGCCGTTGACGGAGTCGATCCGGTCCGAACCAGGGGTTCCTGCCGGAACCGCCGCGAGCGCCGTGCCCGAGATCGAAAGGAGGATCACGACGAAGATCAACCTGCGCACTCCACGATCCTACGAGGACGCGCCCACGAGGGCGCGACCCAGATGGTTGCTCGGCAACTCAGCCGCCGCCGGTTGGCGCCACGACGCGGCGCATCGCGGCACGCTCGCCGCTGGCACGTACTACCAGTACGCGCCGCCGTCGATCCCACCACGCTGCTTGGTCGTGACCGTCCCCGCCAGCAGCCGAGTTGCCGATCAACCATCTACCGCGGCCAAGACCAGTACCATCCGCCGCAGTGACGGGCCTCCGCAGGTTGAGCCAGGCGATCTCCGAGGGTGACGGCATCTCCATCCTCGTCGAGGTGCGCGACGCGGACGGCGCGCGCGCCGCCGCTGCGCAGGGCGCCGAAGGTCTTGTCCTGCGTGGCGCAGCCGACGGAATCCGCGCCGCGACCGAGCTGCCGCTCGTGTGGATCGGAAGCGCCGACGAGGCGCGCGATGCGGACGCCGTGGTCGTCGATGTCGATGCTGCCGGCGATCGTCTGGGAGAGCTCGTCGACGCGGTGCACGCGCTCGGCGTGGAGTGCGTCCTGAGGGTGTGTGACGAGGACGACCTCGAGCTCGTGCTCGAGACCCTCGATCCCGAGATCCTCCTCCTCTCTGCCGAGGAGGCCGACGACGACCAGCACCACCTCGATCGCCTGCTGGAGCTGCTCCCCGACGTGCCCGCGGGGAAGCTCGCCATCGCCGAGCTCGCCGTCGCGAGCGCCGCGGACGTGGAGGAGCTGGAGCGCGCGGGCGTCGACGCGGTCTTCGTCACGGCAGGCGACATCGGCCTGCTCGTCGGTGACGCGCATCCGGAGGTTTGATCAGGTAGCGCTCGGGGCGATCCTGCTCCTCGCCGCGGCGCTACGCCTCGTCGGGGTTCGCTATGGACTGCCGTACCCGTTCCTGAACCCGGACGAGGTGAATCTCGTGCCGCGCGCCTGGGCGATCGGGCACGGACACGGGCTCGATCCGGGCTGGTACGACTACCCGTCGCTGCTGATGTACGTGCAGGCGCCGTTCGAGGCGCTCGTACACGCACCCTCGTACGGTGTTGCGCGCGGTGTGGCCGTGGCACTGGGGCTCGCGGGGGTCGCCGCGACGTGGTGGCTCGGGTTGAGGTCGTACGGACGCCGCGCCGCGATTGTGGGCGCGGCGACGGTCGCGGTTGCGACGACCCACGTCGCCTACTCGCGGATGGCAGTCACCGACGTCGCGCTCACGCTCGGCGTCACCTGCGCGCTCGCGTTGCTGCTCGCGGGGCGGCTCGAGTGGGCGGGGCTGGCGATCGGTTTCTCGGCGGCGGCAAAGTACCCGGGCGCAGTCGCACTCGTACCGCTCGTCGTCGCCGGCTGGAGGCAGTGGCGGCGGCTCGCCCGTGCTGGGGTGTTGACGGCCGCCGGCTTCGTCGTCGCCGCGCCGTTCGTCGTGATCCATGGGCGAACTGCTTGGAGCTCGATCTCGCACGTGAACCGACTCGCTCGCGCGGGCTGGCTCGGCTTCGAGAACGATCCGGCGACGCCGATCGCCTATCTCGACCGGCTCTGGCAGGGAGTCGGACCGATCCTCGTCCTCGGGCTGATCGGGCTTGGTGTCGCGCTGTGGCGCCGGCGGCGCACCGACATCGTGCTGGCCTCGTTCGCGATTGCCTACTGGTTGACGCTGATGCCGCAGCGCGCCCATTTCGATCGCTACGTGTTGCCGCTGATCCCGGTCGTCGGCGTGCTCGCGGGTCGGATTCCCTGGTCGGCGCCGGTTGCGCTAGTGCTCCTGATCGTGCCGCTGGCCTGGTCGATCGGCGACGCGCGAGGGCTGACGCGGACGGACACGCGCGTGGTGGCGATTCCGCAGCTCGTCCGCGCGCTCCCGTCGG
This sequence comes from Gaiellales bacterium, assembly GCA_038216845.1. Taxonomy (GTDB): domain Bacteria; phylum Actinomycetota; class Thermoleophilia; order Gaiellales; family Gaiellaceae; genus Gaiella. The sequence goes on from JBBQPW010000082.1 coordinate 8,056, forward strand.
CTGCGAACGTCGCAACCGATCCGTCCTCTCCGCCTCTTGGACGTCCGGTGCTCGATCTCCAACTACCGGGGCCAGGTCGTCCGACAGACCTCAATCGAGATCTCGCGCGACTCCGTGCGCGAGGGGTCGACTACGTCCTGGTCACCGGGACGGTGACCGATCGTGTTCTCCGCGCGCGCGACCACTACCCGCTCGAGAGCCGCTTCTACGATGCACTCTCACGACTACACCCTGTGGTCGATGTCGAATCGGGTCATGGCCTGGCAGGCCCGTGGGTGCGGCTGTACCGGATCGACTGACGTCGGATTCCGAGCTTCCACACCGCCATCGTCCACAGCGGAACAGCGGTCTCGCGCGCCTGACGCCGGCGTGGCGGCGTCAGGCCAGGGCGCGAGCCGCGTCGAGGATCGCCTGCGGTACGCGTTTCAGCTCGCGGGTCGCCTCCTCGAGCGCGACGTCGACGATCTCGTCGCCTTGCAGCGCCGCCATGCGGCCGAACACGCCGGAGTTGACGAGTTGTGCCGCTTTGAGCCCGAACCGGGTCGCGAGGATTCGATCGTGCGCCGTCGGCGTGCCGCCTCGCTGCACGTGACCAAGAACGGTGACGCGCGTCTCGAACTTCGTGCGTTCCTCGATCTCCCGCGCGAGCTCGTGCCCGACCCCGCCGAGTCGGACGTGCCCGAACTGATCGGTTGCGGGCGCGTCCGCTGCGATCATGCGGCTCTCGCCACTCGCGTAGGTGAGCTCGTACCCCTCGCTCACGACGACGATCGAGAACGACTTGCCGCTCGCGTGGCGCCGCACCAGCCGCTCGCACGCGTCCTCGACGGTTTCCGGCTCCTCGGGGACGAGGATCACGTCTGCCCCGCCCGCGATTCCGCTCATCACCGCGATCCAGCCGACGTGCCGCCCCATCACTTCGACGACCATCACGCGGTTGTGCGACTCCGCCGT
>JBBQPW010000083.1:0-8992 GCA_038216845.1 Gaiellales bacterium
ATGGGCCGTGCTGGGATCGAACCAGCGACCTTGGGATTAAAAGTCCCCTGCTCTACCAACTGAGCTAACGGCCCTTGCTGGCATGGTAGAGGTGCTCTTGTGCTGCTGGCGGCTCTGGAATCGCTGGTGGACGGCTGACGGCTGGGTTAGGCACAATTGCTGCAATGGAGGAGAGCGTCAGACCTCGGTTGCGCGGTGTCTTCCATTTCTGGGCCTTCTTCGGGGCGATCGTGGCCGGCATCGTGCTCGTGTCGCTCGCCAACGGCACTCGTGCTCGGCTGGCGGCGCTCGTCTACGTTCTCGCGCTCGCCGCCATGTTCGGTGCGAGCGCGCTCTACCACCGCTACCCATGGCGCTCGGCAGGTCGGCGCGCGTGGGCGCGCCGGCTCGACCACTCGATGATCTTCGTCTTCATCGCGGGCACGAACACGCCGTTCGCGCTACTCAGCTTCACGGGCGTGACACCGACGATCGTCCTCGCCGCGGTCTGGGGCGGAACGGCGCTCGGGCTGATCCTGAACCTCGCATGGATCGACGCGCCGAAGTGGCTGACTGCGCTCGCCTATCTTTCTGTCGGCTGGGTCGCCCTGATCGCCGCGCCGCAGCTCTTCTCGAGAGTCGGGGTCACCGGAGCCGTGCTCATCCTCGTCGGGGGCGCGCTCTACACCGTGGGCGCGGTGATCTATGCCTTCCACTGGCCGAACCCGTTTCCGGCCACGTTCGGCTTTCACGAGCTCTTTCACGCGCTCGTGGTAGCGGCCGCCGCGACCCAATTTGTGTCGGTCGTGCTCGTCGTCACCTGAGCGAGTTGTTCAAGGCGTAGAGTCGGTCGCGCGCTTGACACCTCGACAAGGAGACGACGATGCCAGTTGCGTTCGAGATGAACTTCAAGGGAGCGACCCTGGGGCAGTACGACCAGGTGATGGAGCTGATGGGTCTGCACTCAGGCGGGGCTACCCCACCTGGCGCGATCTCTCACTGGTGTGGCAAGACAGACGACGGGATTCGTGTCGTCGACGTCTGGGAGACGGCCGAGGCGTTCAACGATTACTCCGAGAATCAGATCGGGCCGTTCACGGCACGGGCCGGCTTCGAGGGCCCCACCCGAGATCACATCGTACGAGGTGCACGGCTACCTCGTCCGCGGATAGCAGAAACGACGGGCTGGGGACAACTTCAGTCGTCCCCAACGCCATTTCCCTATGCACCAGCACTCCGACGAGACCGAGCGCCTCGCCGAGGCGATCCTCGGCTACGCCGAGGCGCGCTTCCGGCTCGACCCGGTGCCGCTCGATGGGGCGATGTCCCACGCCGAGCTCTCTCGCCTTGTAGGTCAGACGATCACAGAGGACGGCATCGGCGGCGAAGCGGCGCTCGAGTTGTTTGATGACGTGCTGTCGCGTGCATGCGTGTCGGTCGACCATCCGCGCTTCCTCTCGTTCATCCCGGCGGCGCCGACGGAGGCTGCGACGCTCTTCGATCTCGTCGTCGGCGCCTCGTCGATCTACGGCGGCAGCTGGCTCGAAGGCGCGGGAGCGCTCTACGCCGAGAACCAAGCACTGCGCTGGATTGCGGACCTCGGCGGGCTGCCCGATGGGGCCGGAGGCGTGTTCGTGCAGGGCGGCACGATCGGCAACCTGTCGGCGCTCGTCGCCGCGCGACACACCGCCCGCTTGCGCCGAGTTGCCCCGTGCCCTTCCCGCTGGAAGATCGCTGCGACCGGCGGCGCGCACTCGTCGATTGCCACTGCGGCGAGGGTCATGGACATCGATGTGATCGCGGTCGAGCCTGACTCCAACGGGCGGCTTCGGGGCGCCGCGCTCCGTGAAGCTCTCGACGGCTCCGACTCGGATGGCCTGTTCGCGGTCGTCGCCACGGCCGGAACGACGAATTTCGGGATCGTCGACCGGCTCGACGAAGCAGCAGATGTCTGCGCCGAGCGCGGCCTGTGGCTCCACGTCGACGGCGCGTACGGCGCGGCTGCGCTAGCGGCGCCGTCGGTACGGGACCTCTTCGTGGGAATCGAACGGGCGGACTCGTTCATCGTCGATCCGCACAAGTGGCTGTTCGCGCCGTTCGACTGCTGCGCGCTGCTCTACCGTGAGCCCGAGCTCGCACGCGTCGCGCACACACAGACCGCCGGCTACCTCGAACCTCTCCAGGGCGGCGAGTGGAACCCGTCGGACTACGCGATCAACCTCACGCGCCGCGCGCGCGGTCTGCCGTTCTGGTTCTCGGTCGCGGCGCACGGCACGCGGGCGTACACGACCGCGATCGAACGGACGCTCGAGGTGGCTCGCTACGCCGCCGCCGAGATTCGGGAGCGGACATACGTCGAGCTGCTCGCCGACCCTGACCTGTCGGTCGTCGTCTTCCGCAGGCTCGGCTGGACGGCGGCCGACTACTACGGCTGGTCGGATCGCCTGCAGAAGGCGAATTTCGCCTTTGTGACGCCTTCGACGCACAAGGGCGAGACGATCACACGGTTCGCGATCATCAATCCGCGCACGAGCGAGACGGATATCGCGACGATTCTCGACACGATGGCCTAACCGTCCGCTCTCGGCGTTAGCCTGCTCCTCGATGCGTCGCTATCGACGAGCCGTTGCGGTGGGCGCAGTCGTTGTCGGCGTGTTTGCCTCGGTCGCTCTTGCCGGAACGGTCAATCTCGGGAGCACGGGCGCCGACACGAACTGCGGGAGCGGGTTCATCGCCATCAACTCCGCCGTCGGCACCGGCACCACCACGACCGTCCCGAGCGGTGACTGGACGCTGACGTCGTGGAGCATGTCCGGCGGCTCGGGCGGCGATGTCAGTCTGCGCGTCCTGCACCCGACCGGGGTGACGAACCAGTATCGGATCGTCGCTGCGTCCAAGACCAAGATGCTGACGCCGGGGGTGCTCAACACCTTCACGGCATCGATCTTCGTCCACGGCGGCGACGTGATCGGCCTGTACGTGGAGACCGACACGAACTGCGCACGCTTCACCGCGAACCCGAGTGACCACTACCTGATCTTCGACCCGAGCACCCCCGTCGGCGGCGTCGTGACTGCGTTCACCGGCGGAACCGGGTACAAGCTCAACGTCGCTGCGGTGCTCGATTCCGGCTCGGCGCAGATCCCGTACGCGGGCTACTGCTCAGCGGCCGGCAACACCTGGCCGGATGGGACGGCGATTACTCCGGGGACGTTCCTCTACCTCGTCTACCAGCAGCCCGCGACGGACGCGCACTACTCGGGAGCGACGCCCGCGATCTACGTTAAAGGGAAGGGCATCACCTGCGATCCGCCCCCGGCCGGGTATACCCAGCAGGGATATGCGGGCAGCGATCTCTCGGTTCCCGACGGGCTCTACCCGTACTTCGCGCCGCCTAGCTAGGTCCCGCGCATGATCGCGGTGCTCGGCGGTCTGGGAGCCGCGGTTGCGTTCGCGGTGACGATGCTGTGTGCGACCCGCTCGGCGAGGCTGCTCGGGCCGTGGTCGGTGCTCGCCTGGGTGATGGTCGTCGGCCTGCTCGTTGCGGCGCCGCTCGCTGCGCTGAACGGTGTTCCGGGCGGACTCGACCGGCGCTCGATCAGTTGGCTCGTGATCTCGGGATGCGGGAACGTCGGCGGGCTGCTCGTCACGTACGCGGCGCTGCAGACCGGCAAGGTGGGCGTGATCGCGCCGATCGTCTCGACCGAAGGGGCAATCGCTGCGGCGATCTCGGTCGTGGTCGGCGAGCATCTCTCCGGAACGTCGTACGCCTTGCTTTGCGTGATCGTCGTCGGGGTCGTTCTTGCCGGAGTCACCCCCGGCTCGGCGAGCGGGCCGACGGGGATCAGGGCCGTCCTGCTGGCGGTTGCAGGAGCGTTCCTCTTCGGCGTGAGCCTGTACGCAGTCGGCCGGGCGGGAGCAGTCCTCCCGATCTTCTGGGCGGTGCTACCGGCTCGCTTGGTCGGTGTCGCCGCCGTCGCGGTGCCGCTCGCCACGATGTCGCGGCTGAGACTGGGACGCGTCGCGCTGCCGTTCCTCGTCGCCGGCGGGCTCGGCGAGGTTGTTGGTCTCGCCGCCTACGAGATCGGAGCGCGCCACAGCCTTGCGATCAGTGCGGTGCTGTCCTCCCAGTTCGGCGGCATCGCGGCCGTGATCGCCTACTTCATGTTCCACGAGCGACTTCGCCGCGCGCAGGTTGGCGGCATCGTGCTGATCGTGTTCGGTGTCGCGGCGCTCAGCGCGCTGCAGCGTTGACCTTGGCACGCCGAGGTCGCGGCGGCCGCCGGTCCTTGAGGGCAAGCGCCCGCCGCTCGAGTCCATACCAGGAGACGGCCGCGCAGGTCAGCGTTACCGCGAGGACGAGCGCGAGCCGGGCGATGAAGCTCGGCCAGCTGGCGTGGCGCCCCGCATTCCCGCCAACGATCGTGATCACCGGCCAGTGCCACAGGTAGATCCCGTAGGACGCCATCCCGAGCCAGGTCACCGGGCGCCAGGAGAGGAAGCGGCCGAGTAGCGTCGGGCGACCTGCGGCAAACAGGACCCGTGCGAGCAGGAGCGCGAAACCGACCGTCACCAGCAGGGTGAACATCATCCCGGTGGTAGCCGTTGGTGGCCGGCCCGGTGTGCTCGAAGACTAAAGCGAGGCAGATCGCGAGAATGGCTGCCGGCCCGAGCAGCCATGGGTGACGGAGCCCTCGCTGTGCTGCGGGCAGCTCGAGCGAAAGGGCCAGAAGCATCCCGATCGCAAACTCGTCGATGTACTCGGGCAGTGCGACCGGCCATCCCTCGAGCAGCGCGACGTGTTGGTACACGAAGGCGGCCGGGATCAGCGGAACGATCGCAAGCATCAGCATCACCCCCCCGTCCGCTTGGCGTCCGAACCCGATACGCGAGAGCTGCGCCCGCGAGCACCAGGAGTGGGAGGGTCGCGTAGAAGGTGATCTCGATTGCAAGCGTCCACGCCGGGGCGAGCCCGTTCCAGTCGTTCGAGAACCAGGTCTGGACAAGGAGCAGCTGCTCGGTGCCGCGTCCGAGCCATGACGACGTCGCATCCGCGAACCGCGGATCGAGGAACGGCACGCAACAGAGCAGCACGAGCCAGTAGGCCGGAAAGATGCGGAGCGCCCGTGCGCGGGCGTACCGACCGAACGACGGCAGCTTCGAGCCCGCGATGACTGCGCGCGCGAACGGCCGGTACAGAAGGAGCCTGGAGAGTACGAAGAACAATGGCACACCCAGCCAGCCGTTAGCTGAGGATCACGCCGGCGTCGCCGTCGCCGCCGCCGCCGCGAAGCCGGACGTGGAAGGCGAGAACCGAGAAGGCCGCAATGCCTCTTGCGCCCTCGAGCCCGGCAGGTGGGCCTGGCTCCCGCCGCTGTCCCGCCGGCTCGACTCGGTGTGACGCAGGCGTCGATGACATCGGGCATTCGACCGTTACTCGAGATCGCAGCGGTGACGGTTCTGCGCGGGCGGCGGAGTCTTGTTCGTGTCAGGAGTCGTCCCGTTCCTGCGGCAGGTCGCAGGTCGCCCGGCTCGGGAACATCGGCCAGGCTATCCTCGGTCGCCACAGCGCCCCCATCGACTAGCGGCCTAGGTCACCACCCTTTCAAGGTGGCAGCACGGGTTCGAATCCCGTTGGGGGCATCGACCCAGTTTCAGGGGACCGGCCGAGCCGACGCCGATCACTCGCAGCCGAGCTGCCGCTGGATCGCCGCCAGGTCGCACCACACCTGTTCGCGCGCGATCTTGCCGTCGCGGATCTCGAACACGTGAAGGAGGCGGAAGCTTACATCGCCGCTTCTCCCGTCGCACAGAAACGGTCGCCCGTCCTCGATCCTGCCGTGCCACAACGACTCGTCGACCACGAAATCCTCGCCGTGGTAGCGGCGCAGGGGCTTAACGCTCTCGCCCCTGATTGAGGCGAAGAGTAGCCCGTAGTAGGCGCGCTGCTCCGCCGAATCGTCGAGCGCCCCGACCGGAGACGGAATCACCTCGTGCACCGCGCCGTCCAGCAGCGTGCTCATTACCCCGTCGACGTCGTCCAGCGCCTCGAAGCGGAAATGCTGGTCGACAAGTGCGTCCATCTGCTCGGGGGTCACCGAGCATCCTACGATGACCGCCGTTGCGCGCCGACGACGTCTCACCGGCGCGCGGGCGGATGATTCCTGACCGTCTCAGCCGAGCGGTGTGACGAACGTGGCGACGCCGAACGGTGCCACCGGCTCGTCGAACTCGTTGATCAACACGTTCGCCCCGAAGAACCCGACGATCTTCAGCGTCTCGGGGCCGGTGTTCTCCCAGCCGTGGCGGGCGAACGCGGGAGCGACGGCGAACGCTCCGGCCGACGCCTCCCACTGCTGGTCGCCCGCAGTCACGATGCCCGTCCCCTGCAGAACGACGAAGACCTCGTCGGCCGTGTGCGTATGCAGCGCGATCCGCTTGCCGGGATCGACCTCCAGGTAAACGACCGTGTTCGGCGAACCTGTCGCCGCACTGATCGGGAGCGCCAAACGCCCCTGCGTGGCCGGGTCGTCCCCGACCGAATAGTCCGCGAGCTCGAGCTCGTGGAGGATCGGCGCCTGGGCCAGTTCGGTGCTGGTCGATGTGTGCATGACACCTTCCTTTGTGGTTGGACTCGTATCTTTATAAGATAAGTCTTACAGTGATATTTGTATAGTAGGAGGATGAGAAGCCCACGTCAAGACCCCCGCGCAAATCAGAAGGCGCGGACGCGCGTGGCTATCGTCGAAGCTGCCCAACGGTTGCAGGACGACGAGGGCGAGACGCCGACCGTGGCTCGAGCGGCCGAGGCGGCCGGGGTCTCCAGAGCGACGGCCTACCGCTACTTCCCGACCCAGGAAGCCCTCGTCGTCGAGGTGGCCGACATCACTCCGGACGTGGCAGCCGCGGAGGCGGCGCTTGCAGAGCTCGAGACCGACGATGTCGAGCGACGCCTGCTCCTGCTCCTCGACGCGTTCAACCCGATCGCGCTCGCTGAGGAAACGCACTTCAGGCGGGCACTATGGGTCTACCTGGACACCTGGCTGCGCAGCAATCGCAGCGGCGAAACACCTCCCGTCGTTCGCGCGGGTCGGCGAATGCGGTGGCTTGACCAAGTGCTCGAACCGCTGGCTGATCTCCCTGACGACCGCAAGCGACGCTTGCAAGCCGCCCTTGCCCTCACGGTCGGAAGCGACTCGCTCGTGATCATGAAGGACGTCTGCCGCCTCGAGGACGAGGAGGCGCTGGAAGTCCTGCGTTGGGCGGCTAAGGCCATCCTTCGCGCGGGCCTCGCGGAGAGTCCAACGGCCTCCCGCCCCGAGCCGCCACCGCGGGGCGACGAGTAAGCCAGGGCTCGACACCCACGCTGACCGATGGCTCGGAACTCGCCGGGACGCTGAACCGGCTTGTCACATCGCCTCGAGCGCACCGTCCCGGGTGCACAACATCATCAGGGCTGAGTCAGCGCTCGTACGACCCCGGCGTCCAGGCTCGCGTGCTGACGCCGATCGCGTTCCACGCGTTGATCGTGACGATGAGGCTCACCAACGCGGCGATCTCGTCCGGGTTGAACTCGGCGGCGACAGCGTCGTAGTCTTCGGTCGGCACGTGATCCTGCGCGAGCAGGGTCACGGACTCGGCGAATGCGAGCGCGGCGCGTTCGCGGGCGTCGAAGAACGGGGTCTCCCGCCAGGCCGGTAGCGAGTAGATCCTCTGCTCGGTCTCGCCCGCGGCGCGCGCGTCTTTGGTGTGCATGTCGATGCAATAGGCGCACCCGTTGATCTGTGACGCGCGGATGCGGATGAGCTCGCGGAGGAGGGGGTCGATGCCGGCCCGGTCGAGTTCCTTGGTTGCTGCCCCGTCCAGGCGGGCAAGTGCCGCGGAGAAGACCGCTGCGTGGGTGTCGAAGTCGAGGCGGACGAGGATCTGGGTGTTCGTGTCTGTGGGCATAACCGCACGATACGCCTGCAGAGGCCCATGAGTAAGCTCCACTCTCATGCAGAAAACATGGGCCAATTCCGGTGTCGATCTCCACCTCGAACTCGCCGGCCCTCGCGTGCGCCTCGCGCTCGAGACCGCTTTGCGGGACGCGATACGCGCCGGCCGACTGGGCGCTTCGGTGCGGCTGCCGTCGTCACGCGTTCTGGCCCACGACCTCGGAATCTCGCGGAACACCGTCGCCGCCGCGTATGGCTCGCTTGTAGTCGAGGGTTGGCTGACTGCAAGACAGGGCTCCGGTACGAGGGTCGCCGCCAGAGCTGTCGCTCCCGGCGAGTCGAGTGCGCATGTCGTACGCGACGCGAACCGGATCCGTTTCGACCTTCGAGCGGGCTCGCCCGACGTCGCGAACTTCCCGCGTGCAGGCTGGCTCGCCGCAGCTCGGCGCGCGTTGGCCGTAGCGCCGTCCGAGGCGTTGGGCTACGGGGATCCGCGGGGTCGGGCCGAGCTGAGGCGCGCTCTGGCGGACTACCTCTCGCGTGCCCGAGGTGTGTATGCCGACCCCGATCGAATCGTGATCTGCTCTGGTTTCGCCCAAGGGCTGGTACTCCTGTGTGAGGCTCTGCGCGCCGCCGGCGCGACGACGCTCGCGACAGAGGCGTACTGCCATCCAGGGCATCGCGACGCCATTGCCGCCAGTGGCTTACGGTCGACACCGGTGGAAGTCGACGCTGACGGTGCCGCTGTCAGCCAGTTCGGCGATGCCGACGCTGCTCTCCTGACCCCGGCGCACCAGTTCCCGCTCGGGTATGCGCTCGCCGCGGAGCGCCGGACGGGCGCCGTCGAGTGGGCGGGACGGACCGGCGGCCTGATCATCGAGGACGACTACGACGGCGAGTTCCGCTACGACCGGCACCCCGTCGGGGCGATGCAGACTCTGGCGCCCGAGCACATCGCGTATGCCGGGACGGCGAGCAAGAGCCTCGCGCCGGGGCTGCGGCTCGGGTGGCTCGTCCTCCCGGAGCGGTTGATCGCCGAGACTGCTGCGGCCAAGACCCTGACCGGAGGACCGAGC
>JBBQPW010000084.1:0-8932 GCA_038216845.1 Gaiellales bacterium
GGTCGCGATCGACTCGCTCGCCCCTCGCGGTGTCGCCTACTGCCCGAAAGGACACTGGCCAAAGCGCTCGGCAGACGGTGCGAACACCAACACGCTCAACCCCGGCATCCCCGCCGACATGGCCCGCTCGACCAGCGTCCATGGCACCGAAGTCGCGGTTGCTCTCGCGCCGGCCAGCCGAGCTCGGTGATCAGAGCGCCGCCCTAGCGGCGCCCCGGGACGCCGGTCTGGAGCAGGGAAACCGCGCGGCAGGTCTGTGACAGGTCACGCCAACAAGGCGGACAAGCTCCTGATCAAGCCAGCAGCGGGCGCCAGACCGGCACCGCCGTGCACGCCCGGACGATTCATTCGCAAGGCACGCACAAAAGCGGCAAGTCACTTGACGAGCCACACGCGGCACGGCAGCAACCAGGCTGGCATTGGTCCCAGACAAACCATGCCGCCGAGTCTTACCGTCCCTTGACGGGCTGAGTGTCCCGAGGGACTGTTGGTGAAGAGATCCGCGATCTCAGTCTTGCGCTCCTGTTGCGGGCACCGGTCAAATCGAGGGTCCCGCAAGAGAGCGAGGCGCTAGGAGCAACCCACGCGGTTGTTGGGCCGGTGGCCGTAACTAACGCGCTTCGTCGGAGGGTCACCGTTGCTGCGGTGCCCTCGTCATTGACCCTCCGGCGCTCACGGATGCGGTATTTCGGTGCTGATCGCGCCGGGGCTACGGATGATTGATGCGGATCACACCACGCCTCACGAGAGCAACATGTCCCTCGCCAACAACAGGGACAGCCCTGGCGCCTGGCCTCGCCGGGAGTCGGTCTAGTTGCTGGAGATCGGTCCGACGGTGGCGTTTCCGGCCGAGTGCTGTTCGTCCGATGCCGCTGACGCCGCGTCGTGTCCCACAGCCGGCCAGGGCGCGAGCAGAAGCATCAGCCGCGCATCGTCGAGGCCGAGCAGGGCGTGGCGCTCACCAGGATCGAACGTCACCAGGGTGCCGGCCTCACACTCCACCGTCTCATCGGCCGTCTCGATCGAGACACGCCCAGAGATCACCTCCACCAGCGCGCGCTCGCGAACCTGGTGGTCCCCCATAGTCTCGCCGCTCCGAAGGTCGAGTACCACGACCCGGCACTCGGGCGATGAAAACAGCACCCGGGGCTTCTGGCTTCCGATCGTAGGCACCCGCGGCGCGTCGGCTCCCGGCTCGCGCTCGGTGCGCTTGTCGGTCGAGTCCGCAAGCGACGGTAGATGCCAGCGCTTCATCTTCACTCTCTTCCCGCCCGATAGCCCGAAGGCGCTGCGAGCAGTCGTCCGTGGTGGGCAGCGGCTAAATCGACCTCAAGCCTATCCCCCAGAGACGAACAGCAAGGTGTAAGGACATCGACTGGGCGAGTGTTCCGGGAATGCGTCACCCCACGACGATCGCCCGACATACTCTGGCCTTGTGGAGCGGGCGATCGTCGGTTACCACCAAGACGAACTCGGCGACTGGGTCGCCGAACTCGCCTGCGGCCATGGGCGGCATGTGCGCCACCAACCGCCGTTCCAGCTGCGACCCTGGGTTGTCGACGCCGAGAATCGGCGACGACGACTCGGAACGATGATCGAATGCGGCCTCTGCCAACAACAGGGCTCGCGGGCGCCGGCGGCCTCTCTTGAAGCGGGCGGCGAGGCGGCCTGCCTCGCGCACGTCCTGTGTCCGAACTGCGGCGTCGTACTTGACGGCAACCCTCACCGCCCCGGCTGCACGGCCATGGCGTAGGCGATCGTCGCCTGCGCGACGTTGCTCTCGCCCGAGGCTTTAGCCAGCGGTGAGGGAGTAGCCGCCGTCGACCACGATGATCTGGCCTCGGATCATCTCGGCATCGGGGCCGCAGAGGAAGGCGACGGTGCCGGCGATGTCGTCCGGGGTGACGATGCGGCCGGCCGCGTTCCTCGCGCCCATCTCCAGCATCGCCTCGCGGTTCGGGAAGTGGTCGAGGGCGCCCGTCTCGACGACTCCGCCGGAGACCGCGTTGACGCGGATGCCGCGCGGGCCGAGCTCGACCGCCAGATAACGAACGAGCGACTCGAGGGCTGCCTTCGACGTGCCGACGAGCGCGTAGTTCTCCAGCACCCGGGAGGAGCCGAGGCTCGAAAGGGCGACGATCGACGACCCAGTAGGCATCTGGGGTGCGGCTGCACGGGTCATCGAGAGAAGTGCGCGCGCGTTCGCGGAGTGCGTCCAGTCCCAGTGCTTGTCCTCGGTCTCGAGTGCCGGGCGGATGACGCCTGTCGCCGCATTGTGGACGAGCACGTCGAGCGGGCCGAGCTCTGCGACTTGCTCCACCACGCGGTCGGACGTGACGTTGCCGCGGACGAGGATGCCCTCGGCGCCGAGGGCGCGGAGCTCGTCGGCGGTCTCCTCGGCGGCAGCGTCGGAGCGGAGATAGCCGATCGCGACACGCGCCGCGCCTTCACGTGCGAAGCGCAGAGCGATCGCTCGGCCGATCCCGCGCGAGCCGCCGGTGACGAACACCGACTTCCCCGCGAAGCTCGTCACTCGGCTGCGACTTTGGAGGCGCGGAGCGGGTCGTACGCGGGTGCCGAAGAGGGGATCTCGTCCCAGCCGATCCGCTCGCGCGACTCGCGAGGCGAATCCTCAGCCTTCGACGACGCGTTGCCGAGCCGCTCGAGCAGTGCGACCTTCTCCTCGCCGTAGCGGCGAACCGGATGGTCAGGTGTGAGATCGGAGACGACATCGCGCACGCGCGCGCGGATCTGGAAGGCGAAGTGCGGCGTCGCGGGGCCGACGAGCGCGTCGATGTCGTCGAAGGTCGGTTCGGCCATCTCGGCCGAGAGCCTAACGAGTAGCGTCGTCGGCGTGCGGCGCCCCACAACCGTCGAGCTGATGCTGCTGACCGTTGTCGTGCTCTGGGCGCTCAACCTCACGGTGACGCGCTACATCCTCACCCACGGGTTTCGCCCACTGGCGTTCTCCACGACGCGATACGGCCTCGCCGCTGTTCTCTTCCTCGGCATCACGTTCGCAGTCGAGCGGTCTCTGCGGGTCAGCCGGCGTGACCTGCCGCTGATCGGCGCTGCGGCGCTCGCGATCTTCCTGAACCAACTCGCGTTCGTGTACGCAGTGAAGACGACGACTGCCTCGGTGGTGGCGATCATCCTCGGGGCAACGCCGATCTTCGCTGCGATCCTGGGTTTCGCGTTCCGCACGGAATCGGTGTCACGCCGCTTCTGGCTCGGTGCAGCGATCTCGTTCGGTGGAGTTGGGCTCGTCGCCGCCGGTGCAGGCGGACAGCTCTCCGGCAACCTCGGTGGGGTGCTCCTCGGTGTTTGCACCGCGGCGACGTGGGCGGGGTACTCGGTTGCCATCACGCCGTTGATGCAGCGCTACTCGCCGCAACGGATCAGCGCGATCGTGCTCCCACTCGGCTGGATCGGGATCGCGCTTGCGGGCGCTCATCAGACCAGCGCCCAAGACTACGCGCTCGGCTGGCGCGTGTGGGTGCTCTTCGCGTTCGCGACGCTCGGCCCTCTCGTGCTGACCAACATCCTCTTCTTCCGGGCGCTCCACCGGATCGGCCCGTCTCGTGCGACGCTCGCCACCAACCTGCAGCCATTCGTCGCCGCCGTGTTCGCGTTGATTCTGCTGTCGGAGCGGATGACGGCGATACAGGTCGCGGGCGGTCTGTTCATCGCCGCCGGGATCGTGGTCGCTCGGCGGCGCTCGGCGGCACCCATTGTCCCGGCCGAGTAACCCCCTCGACTGTCCCGGGACAGTCGAGTGACAGGCGAACGCACAAGACTGTGCCGTCTCACGCACTAGCCTGTGACGATGGCTCCACAGCGGCGAACAGCCTTGATCTCGGTCGGAGCCGCGATCGTCCTGATCGCCGTCAAGCTCGCCTCCGGTCTGACGAGCGGCAGCCTGGGGCTCGTTGCCGAAGCCGTCCACTCCGGCACCGATCTTGTCGCCGCGCTGCTGACGTTCTTCGCCGTCGGCTATGCGGTGAAGCCTGCGGATTCGAGCCACCCGTACGGGCACGGGAAGGCGGAGCACCTCGCGGCCCTGGGGGAAGCGAGCACGCTTGCGCTCGTGAGTGTCGGCATCGCCGCGCTTGCGGTAGCCCGACTCGCCGGCTGGGCGCAGGTCGACGTGCGGGCGGCGTGGTGGACATTCGCAGCCGTCGGCGTCGTGCTCGCGATCGATGCCGTGCGGACGGTCGTCTCGTGGCGGGCGGCGCGCGCCTACTCGAGCGCGGCGTTCCTCTCTAACGCGCTTCATTTCGCGAGCGACTTCGCGGGCACGAGCGCCGTGCTGCTCGGGCTGGTTGCGGTGCGGGCCGGGTGGCAGGCGGGAGACTCGCTCGCCGCCTTCTTCGTCGCTGCACTCGTACTCCTGGCCGCGGCGCGCTTGATGCGTCGCAACGTCGACGTGCTCATGGATCAGGCTCCGGCGGACGCCGTGGAAGCGGCCCGTGACGCGATCGAGGCGCTCGAGCCGCCCGTCGTGTTGCGCCGTCTCCGGCTAAGGCAGGCAGCGGGCCATGCGTTCGCGGACGTCGTGATCGGCGTCCCGCCTGGCGCGGTCGTGGGCCAGGGCCATGCGGCGGCCGATCACGTGGAGGCGGCGGTTCATCGCGTGCTCCCCGGTAGCGATGTCGTCGTCCACGTGGAGCCGGTGGGTGACGAGGCGGGCCTTCCGGAGCGGGTGCGTGCGGCAGCGATGAGTGTGGTGCCCGTGCGGGAAGTCCACAACCTCGTCGCGATCGACACCGCGCGCGGTCTCGAGGTCTCCCTCCACCTGAAGCTTCCCGGCGAGCTGTCGCTGGACGGGGCGCACGACGTCGCGGAGGAGGTCGAGCGCGCGATCGCGGCGGCCGTGCCGGAGGTGTCGGCGGTACAGACCCATCTCGAGCCGCTCGCCGTCGAGGCGTCCGGTCTAGAGGTGGCGGAGGACCCGGGCGAGGTCGAGCGCATCGTCGGCGACGTGACGGGCGACAGCCCTCGCTCGGTGCGCTTCCTCCGTACCGACGAGGGCATCGTCGTGTTCCTGACGCTTGGCCTGCCGGGAGCAGCCTCGCTCGCGGACGCGCATGCACGAGCGAGCGTCATCGAGGCGCGGATCCGCGAGGCGCTGCCGGACGTCGCCGATGTGATCGTCCACACGGAGCCTTGACGCCGCCGAGCTTTCGCGACGATTCCGTGCGCGTTCCGTTCGTTCGCCTGTCACGGGACAGGCGAGGGACCGTCGTGTGGGCGCCGGAATGCGGTTGAATCCGTCCGTGCGCCTTTGCATGTTCCACCCGAACGAGCAGCCGTTGGAGCGCGGCTGGGTCGGCAGGATCGACGGCGACCGCATTCTCCACCTCGCCGCGCAGACGCTGCAATCGTTCTTTCTCGGCGGCGGCGGAGCGCGCGAGCACGCGGAGTACCGGCTCGACGGGGTGACGTTGCTCGTCCCCGTGGTCTATCCGCCAGCCGTGCGTGTGTTCGAGTCGCAGCATGCCTTCGAGTTCGCGAACCCAATGGCGGTTCGCGGGCCTGCGGCAGTCGTCGTTCCGCCCGCCGGCGTGGAGACCTTGACGCTATTGCCGCGCCTCGCAGCGGTGATCGGCGCGGAAGGCGCGATTGGCGGGTTCTCGCTCTTCGCCGACTGGCGCGCGCCGGGACGCCCTCACCCCAAGGATCGAGACTTCTCCTCGGTTCTCGGCCCGGTCGTCGTCACTCCGGACGAGCTCGACCACACGCGACTTGCGCTAACGGCGCGAGTCGACGGTGTGGAGCGGCTCGACAGCGCGTCGCTGAGGTTCGACTGGGATGTCGCGCGGAAGTTCGCCGCCGCGGGAACGGAGCTGCGCACGGGTGACATCCTCGTCGCGCCCTCGCTCGGCGCAGTCGAAAGACTCGAGCCTGGCGCAACCGTCGAGCTCGACGTACCCGAAATCGGCGTGTTGGCAACGAGCGTGGGAGGAACCTAGTGGAACAGCGCATCAGTCTGGTCACACTCGGCGTCGCCGACCTCGAGCGCGGGCGCCGCTTCTACGAGGCGCTCGGGTGGAGCAGTGACGCGGAGCCGGGCGCCGACATCGTCTTCTTCCAGGCCGGCGGCCTCATCGTCGCTCTTTGGGGGCGCGAGGAGCTGGCCGAGGATTCGGTGGTCGAAGACTCGGGCGGCTTCGGCGGGGTCACGCTGGCGTACAACGTCCGCTCGCCGGAGGAGGTCGACACGACGTTGGCCGAAGCGGAGCAAGCCGGTGCGAAGATCGCGCGTGCCGGTGCTCCGACGTTCTGGGGCGGGTACTCCGGCGTCTTCCACGACCCGGACGGCCACCCGTGGGAGATCGCGCACAACCCGTTCTGGACGTTGCGCGACGACGGTTCGATCAGCCGCTCAGGCTGAGGCCGAGAACTCGCCCGCAAGCTCTTGTCCGACGCGGCGCGCTTCGTCGACGAGCGCGAGCACGTCGTCGTCGGTCGTGCGGAAGTTGACGAAGCACGGGCGGAGGCACACGACGCCGTCCACGCGCGCGGGCGCCACCCATACCTGGCCGCCTTCCTGCAGCCGGTGCACCAGCCGGCCGTTGTGGTCGTCGAGATCGGCGACGCCCGGCGGAACATGCCGGAACGGGACGGTGGAGAGCGGTGGCGGCCCACAGAGCGCCTCGAACTCGCCGTCCGCGACGACCGTCTCGTGAAGGAGGCGCGCATGCCCGAGGTTCCGCTCGATTGCGGCACGGAACGCCGCAGCACCATGGGCGCGGAACCCGAGCCAGAGCTTGAGGGCGCGGAATGGGCGCGAGTACTCGAGCGTGATGTCGACCGCATGGGACTCTGCCCGCTCGTGCGGTAGGTAGTCCTCTTCGTGGGCCAGCGCCCCTTCGAGATCCTCGCGACGGCGCACGAGCACCACACCGCAGGCCTTCGGCATGAACAGCCACTTGTGCGCGTCGATCGTCACCGAATCCGCGCGGTCGAGACCTGCGAACTGCGCTGCTGCCGTCGAGGTTGCCGCCGCCGGCAGGCCGTAGGCACCGTCGACATGGAGCCAGACGCCGCGCGGTTCACACACATCCGCGAGGGCGCCGATCGGGTCGACGGCTCCGGTCAAGGTGGTGCCGGCGGTCGCAACCACTGCGACGGGAACCACGCCTGCAGCCCGGTCGGCGTCGATCGCGGCCGCAACTGCCTGGGGGACGAGTCGCCGGTCGGCGTCGATCGGCAGTGCGCGGACGCCGTCCGAGCCGATACCGAGCAGCTCGGCGGCGCGCGTGACGGAGTAGTGCGCCTCGCTCGAGCAGTAGATTGCCGGCCGTGCGCCGGTCATCCCGTGATGGCGCGCGCCGGGAATCGCGCGCTCCCGAGCTGCGGCGAGTGCCGTCACGTTCGAGACTGTCCCTCCGCTCGTAAACGAGCCTGCCGCCGCTGGGAACCCGACGAACGTCGCAACCCAGTCGACCGCCTGCCGCTCGAGCTCGCTAGCGGCGGCGGCCCAGACGGCGAGGTTCGCGTCGAAGCACGAGGCCAGCGCGTCGCCGAGCACGGCGATCTCGAGCGCGGACGAGCCGATGAAGGCGAAGTATCGCGGCCGCGGCTGGGCGATCGACTCGTCCAGGGCGAGGGCGGCGTCGTCGATCACGTCGAGTGCAGGCGCCGGGTCCTCCGGCAGGCCGAGGGCAGCGAGCGCTCGCATCCGCTCGCCGACCGGCGGTTGTCCGGGGCGGAAGTGGTCGAAGCTGTGCCAGGCCTCGGCGATCAGCGCGGTCACCTTGGCGAGCGCTTCCTCGCGTGAGACATCGAGCTGCAGCGGCCGGTCGGGATCCACGGGCGCGAGTGTAGAGGCGCGGTTCGGGCTGCGGCCACCGAGGTGCGCGAGGCAGACTCGGGGTGTGAGGCTCGTGCTCGACTGGGATGGGACGGTGACGGAGCGCGACACGCTCGTCGCGGTGGTCTTGCGCTTCGGTGACCACTCTGTGCTGGATCGCGTCGAAAGCGAAGCAGGGAAGACGCTAACCCAGCACGAGGTGATCGCGCGCGAGGTAGAGACGCTCGACGCCACGCTTGACGAGATGACCGCATATCTGCTCGACACCGTGCGCGTACGTCCCGGCTTCCGCGAGCTCGCCGAGAGCTTCCGCCCGACGATCGTGTCGGCCGGCTTCCACGAGCTGATCGAGCCGCTGCTTGCGCGCGAGGGGATCGAGCTCGACGTGCGCGCCAATCGGCTCGAGGCGACCGCGGCCGGCGGCTGGCGCGCTCGCTTCAGCGACACACGGGTGTGCCCGGTCTGCGGCGAGGCCTGCAAGCGAGCGGCAGTGCTCGCCGGTGGCGGGCCGGTGACGTTCGTCGGCGACGGCATCTCCGACCGGTGCGCCGCGCTCGGCGCCGACCGTGCCTTCGCACGGGACTGGCTCGCCCGCTGGCTCGACGAGCAAGGCGCGCCGTATGAGCCGTGGATCGACTTCCACGAGCTGGCACGTACGATCGCGTGGTGAACGTCCGAGTCGCCACAGCAGCCGACCTGCCGGCGCTCGAGAAGCTCTGGCTCACGTTCGTCGGCGAAGTGCCGCCGCCCGAGCACGTTCCGTTCGACGAGGAGAACGAGCTGCGCGAGATCGCCGACCTCGTTCGCAACGGGATTGCGCTGCTGGCTGACGCCGACGACGGTTCGGTTGCCGGGTTCGGGCTCGCGCATCGCGCGGGTCCGCGGGCGGGCGAGTTGACCGATCTCTACGTCGTGCCTGCGGCGCGCCGGTCAGGCGTTGCTCGCGCGCTTGTTCTCGAGGTCGTCTCTCAGCTCCGAGATGCCGGCATCGAGCACGTCGAGCTCGATGTCCAGACGTCGAACGCGGCGGCGAGGTCGGTGTATGCGCGGTGGGGGTTCCGCGAACACCGCGTCGTGCTGGTTGCTCCGCTCGATGCGTTGGCGGCTCGACTCGAG
>JBBQPW010000085.1:0-8907 GCA_038216845.1 Gaiellales bacterium
GCCGACGAAACAGACGACCTCCCCGCCTGTTCGCGCCATCCGTGCACCCCAGGCACCGGCGATCTCATATCCCATGCACGAGAAGCCGTATTCGCAGTCGAACGTGGCGACGCCCTTGGACAGCCAGTTGATGTTGAGCTCGCCGGGGAGCCCACCCGCCGCGGTCAGCGCGTAGTCGTCGGGCCCGGCCAGGCGATTCACGGCTCCGACGACCTGGGCGTACGTCGCCAGTTCTGCGCTGGGCGAGGTGTTCGACGCGATGAACGACCGGAATCCCTCGTGCTCGGTCCGTGTCCGTTCGACCCAAGCCGGCTCGGCCGACCAGCCGCCGAGCGCAGCGTCGAGCTCGGCGAGGCCTTCGCGCGCGTCGGCGACGAGCGGCAGAGCAAGGTGCTTGCCAGCGTCGAACCGCCCGACGTTGAGCGTCACGATGCGCGTCTCCTCGCCGAAGATCGTCCAGGAGCCCGTCGTGAAGTCCTGCAGCCTGGTTCCGATAGCGAGCACGACATCCGCCTCGGAGGCAAGGCGGTTCGCGTGGTCGCAGCCGGTGACGCCAATCGGCCCGACGTAGCACGGATGGTCGGCGAGCAGACACGACTTGCCCGCCACGGTCTCCGCAACGGGGATGCCGTGTGCCTCGACGAAAGCGCGCAGCTCGTCCTCGGCCAGCGAGTAGTGGACACCGCCGCCGGCGATCATGAGCGGGCGCCTCGCCTCGCGTAGTGCGTCCACCGCCGCCGCGAGCTGACGCCGGTCGGAGCGCGGGCGCCGGAGCTCGTGGACGCGCGGCACGAACAGTGCTGCCGGATAGGCGTAGGTCTCGGCTTGCACGTCCTGCGGCAGGCCGATGAACGCAGGCCCGCAGTCAGCCGGGTCGAGCATCGTCTCGACCGCGAGCGGCAGCGACTGGATCACCTGCTCCGGCCGGACGATGCGATCCCAGTAGCGCGTGACGGCACGGAACGCGTCGTTGACCGTGACCGACGGCGCGCCGAAATGCTCGACCTGCTGGAGGACGGGATCGGGAATCCGGCTCTGGAAGGTGTCTCCGGAGAGGATCAGGACCGGCAGCCGGTTGGCGTGCGCGACTCCTGCTGCGGTGACCATGTTCGTCGCGCCCGGTCCTACGGACGACGTGGCGACCATGATCTGCCGGCGCCGCTGCGCCTTGGCAAAGGCGACGGCAGCGTGCGCCATCCCCTGCTCGCTCTGCCCGCGGTAGGTCGGCAGGACGTCTCGCACCTCTTCGAGAGCGCTACCGAGGCACGTCACGTTGCCGTGCCCGAAGATCGCGAACACGCCCGGGAAGAGCGGTGCCTCCACGCCGTCGACGATCGTGCGTTGGGCGACGAGGAACCGGACGATCGCCTGCGCTGTGGTCAGCCGGAGCGTCTTCACAGCCTCGGCCCGTCGGCTGTCGTCATCGGGCAGCGCGGATCTGTCGCCTGGCCGACCCACGAATCCCGGATCCAGGCGTGGGGCAGGTCGTCAACGATCGCCATCAGTCGTTCGGGGGCCGGCCCCGCCATCACGTTGAGGTAGTACAGGGGATAGCCGGGTGCAGCGACGCATGGCCCGTGATAGCCGCGCGGCACGAGGAACATGTCGCCGTCACGGATGGCAACCGTTGCGTCGATCGAGGGAGCGACCGAGTACGTCCGGTGAAGGGCGAAGCCGTTCCGCGCATAGGCGGTGGTTCCCGTCCGGCCGACGCGGAAGTAGTAGATCTCCTCGTTCCACACCGGGCTGTCGGCTGTGTCGTCGTGCTTGTGCGGCGGATAGGACGACCAGTTGCCGTCGGGAGTCAGGACCTCGCAGCAGATCAGCTTGTCGGCCCCGGAGAACGTCTCCGGCGTCATGAAGTTCGTCACCTGGCGCGTGGCCTGGCCCGCGCCGCGGAGCTCGACCCCCACGTCTTCGGCCGACACTCGCACGGCATCGAAGCGACGAGTTGCGCGGGCTGAAGCAAGCGCGATCTCACAACGGTCCGAGCTCGACAGCCGAAGCTCCGTGTCGATCCCCACGTAGGCCCAGTCGGTCACGCGCGCGAAGACGGTCTCGCGCCCGCCCAGCCGGAATGTCTGACCTGCGACCTCGACCGACGACGCGCCGCCCGAGAGCGGCACGATCGCGAACTCGTCCGCTCCGGTTCCCAGGTCTAGCGATCCGCCGGGCTCGAGCCGGACGATCCGCAGGCCGCAGTACGCCCACCCGGCCGACTCGGGCGTTACCGCGACCGGCTGACCGAAGGCGGCAGGGAGATGAAGCTCGGTGCCTATGCGAGCTCCTCCTGGAGCGCGCGGAGGAACTCGATGCTGTGCCGGACGTTCTCGGTCGCGGCTTCGAGAGCAGCTTCGCTGTCGGAGTTCAGCGAGAGATCTTGCTCGAGGACGTACCAGCCGTCGTAGCCCGACCTTTCGAGCGCGCGAACGGTCGCCGCGACGGGTGCGTCACCGTCCCCGAGCGCCCTGAACAATCCTTCTTGCACGGCCGGCACGAGGCCGATCTCGCCCGCTCGTAGGCGGGCGCCAATCGTCGCAGAGGCGTCCTTCAGGTGGACATGGGCGACGCGCGAGCCTGCCGCCTCGGCAAACTCGAAAGGGTCGGTTTCGCCGAGCGCCAGGTGCCCGGTGTCCAGGCAGAAGAGCACTTCGGAGTCCTCGAGCGCCCGCCAGACCTCGTCCCGTCGTTCAACGAGCGTTCCCCAATGCGGGTGCAGTACGTGGGTCAGGTCGTGCTCGTGGGCGATCTCGTCGAGGCGGAAGAAGCCGTCGTACACGCGCTTCCACTCGTCGCGGGAGAGCTTCCGTGGCGTCGACCAGTCGAGATCGACGACGAGCGCCGAGACGAGGAACGACGCGCCCAGCGTCTCGAACGTGGCCGCCGTCTGGCGCGCCGACATCAGTGTTGCCTCCCGCGCTGCGGGATCGTGCAGGACAACCGGAACGAAACCGCCGATGAGCTGGAGTCCGTAGCGTTCGAGCAGCGCACTGACCGCCGACGCGTCGGCCCCGAGGTAGCCGTCGGGCCCGGCCTCGGTCGCGGCGATCCCCAGCGAGCCCATCTCCGGCAGCACGCGCTCGGGCGGGATCTGGACACCCCAGCCTGGCACCTCGCACAGGCCCCAGGAGGTCGGCGCGCCGGCCACACGTTCGAGTATCGATCTCATTGTCCCTTGCTCTCCCCGAGTGGAGTCCGTAGCGTTAGAGCGCTCTAATCCGAGAGAGGCGATTATCAGACGAGCACCGGAGAGTGTCAAGCGCGAGCCGACGATGGACGACGTCGCGCAGGCGGCCGGCGTCTCTCGAGCGCTCGTGTCACTCGTGCTGCGCGGGAGCCCCAAGGTGAGCGACGAGCGGCGGGCTCGGGTCGTCGCGGCCGCGGCGAGGCTCGGCTATCGCCCGAACGCCTGGGCACGAGGGCTCGCGAGCCGACGCAAGAGGACGATCGGCGTGCTGCTCAACGAGCTTCACAACCCGTTCTACGCCGAGATCATGGACGGGATCGACGCCGGCGCAGCAGAGGCCGGCTACCGGGTTGTGCTCGGCACGGCGGGCAGCCGGCCGGGTGGGGAGCAGACTGCTCTCGACACGTTCCTCGAGCTTCGTGCCGACGGCGCGATCCTCGTCGGCCCGCGGCTGCCGACCGCCGAGATCGCGAAAGCGGCGGCGACGATGCCGGTCGTCGTTGTCGCGCGGGGCATGCGCTCGAAGGCGATCGACTCGATTACGAACGACGAGCGGCACGGCGCGAGGCTCGTTGTCGAGCACCTCGTCGCCCTGGGGCATCGCTCGATCACGCACGTGGACGGTGGCAGCGGCGCCGGCGCGGCGGCACGGCGTGCTGGGTACGAGGAGGCGATGCGGGGCGCGCAGCTGGCTCGCGAGATCCGCGTCGTCGCGGGTGACTACACCGACCTCGCGGGGTTGGCAGCGGCGGACTCGATCCTCCGCTCGCGGCGGCTTCCGACCGCCGTCTTCGCGGCGAACGACCTGGCCGCAGCGGCGATGATCGACCGCTTTGAGAACGCAGGCTTGCGTGTTCCTGCGGACATCTCGATCGTCGGGCACGACAACACCTTCCTCGCTGCCCTCCACCACATCTCGCTGACGACGGTCGATCAGCCGCGTCCGGAGATGGGCCGTCGCGCGATGACGCTGCTCGTCGAGCGCATGGACGGAACGCGAACGACAACGGTGAACGTCCGCGTCACGCCGTCGCTCGTCATCCGCTCGACGACAGGCCCCCCCGCCCGGAGTGTGAGCGCAGGCGTCGAGAGTCGTACGATTCCCGTGACGAACTCGCCCGCTCGACTGTCCCTCGACTGTCCCTCGACTGTCACGTGACAGTCGAGGGGGACGTCTAGCCCGCGAAGGTCTGCTCGAGCAGGAAGCCGTTGAGCACGACGATCACTGCGGCGACAACGACGGCCGCGGCGGTCGTCAGCCGCCGGTTGACGAGGACGCCCATCAACGCGCGGTTACGGCAGAACAGCACGAGGGGAATCAGTGCGAACGGAATCCCGAAGGACAGCACGACCTGGCTGAGGATGAGCGTGCGCGTGGGGTTCACTCCGATCGCTAAAACGACGAGCGCGGGGGCCATCGTCACCATGCGCCGCACGGCGAGCGGAATCTGGCGGTGGATGAATCCTTGCATCACAACCTGACCGGACATCGTCCCGACACTCGACGACGAGAGCCCGGAGGCAAGCAGGCCGATTCCGAACAGTGTGTCGGCATGGCTCCCGAGATGCGCACCGAGACCGTCGAACACCGTTTGCAGATCGTCGCCGGCATTCAACAGGCCACGGGTGTGGAAGACCGAAGCTGCGATGACGAGCATGGCCGCATTGACGAGTCCTGCAAGCCCCATGGCGATCACGACGTCGACGAGCTCGAAGCGGTAAATCCGCCGGCGCGCGTCGTCCGATTCACCCACGATGCGGTGCTGCGTCAGCGCCGAGTGCAGGTAGATCACGTGCGGCATGACTGTCGCGCCCAGGATCCCGACGGCGAGCAGGACACTCTCCTTGCCGGAGAACCCGGGTACGAGACCGCCCGCGATTCCCGTTGCGCTCGGTTTCGCGAGGAAGACCTGTGCGCCGAACGAGAGGACGATCGCGCCGACGAGCCCGACGATCACAGCCTCGAGCCGCCGAAAGCCCCGTGCCTGAAGCGCGAGGATGGCGAACGCGATGATCCCGGTGACGATTCCGGCGACGAACAGCGGCAGTCCGAAGAGGAGGTTAAGGCCGAGCGCGGCGCCGACGAACTCCGCCAGGTCGGTCGCCATCGCGATTGCCTCGGCCTGGATCCAGAGCCCGATCGTGACCGGGCGCGGGAAGCGCTCACGGCATACCTCCGGCAGGTTCTGCCCGGTCGCGATACCCAGCTTGGCGCTCATCGACTGGATGAGCATCGCCATCAGGTTCGCGGCGACGATGACCCAGACGAGGAGGTAGCCGAACTTCGCTCCACCGGCCATGTTCGTCGCGAAGTTGCCCGGGTCGATGTACGCGACGGAGGCGATAAACGCCGGGCCGAGGAATGGCCACAGCGCTCGGGGACCGCGCCGCTCGCCCGACAGCGACTTCGCCGCGGCGTCGAAGACGCGAGCCTCGCCCGGCAGGACGCTTTCCGGTCGCACCGTGCGTCGCGGAGTAAGCTGCTCGAGCACGAGGTTTAGCCTAGCCTAAACTTCGTGCCAGGCGATCGCAGTGATCTCGTGGAACTCCGTGGTGAGCGCCTCCCAGAAGCGGCCGCCGTCGCGCGAGATGTGCACGCGGCTCCTGCTCGCATAGAGCATCAGGTCGGGGTGGGCCGGTGCGATCGCGATTGCGTACCCGGTGGGTAGGCCTGCGCCGGCTTCGCGCCAGGTCGAGCCACCGTCGCGAGAGATGAGGAGGGGAGGCCGCCGCGCGACGAGCGCGACGATCGTCGCGCCGACCTTATCGGCCGCAACGAGCAGGGGCAGAGCCAGCTTGACGTCCGGGCGCTCCACGGTGAGGGCTGCGTCCACCTCGACGATCTCGTCCTCGTCGAGGTCGAAGACGACGACGCCGTCGGCGGTCTCGATCGCCGCCGTCACGTCTGTGTCTGTCGCCTGTCTTCGAGCATCTCGGTAACGATCCGGCTGGCGCTTGCCGCGGCCGTCACGGGATCGTCGCCGTTGCTCCTCGCGACGATGTACGAGACCATGAAGACGTCGCCGGCCCCGGTCGTGTGTACGCCGAGCACGGGCCGGGCGGCGGGTACGGCAGTCTCGATCCCATCGGCGTAGACGATCGAGCCGCGCGAGCCGAGCGTCAGCAGCACTTCCGGGACATTGAGGCTGAAGGCGGCCTTGCGGTCGAAACCGCCTGGCGGGCCGACAACGCACGCCTCGTCCTCGGCCAGCTTGAGGACGGTGATGTTGGCGAGGACTGCGGGGTCGTAGTCGGCGTCGAAGACAAGTGGGCCGAGTTCCGGGACCCGCACGAGACCCTGCCCGTCGAACGAGACGCTCCGGCCGCTGGCAAGCTCGGCGAGGGTCTCAGCCGGAAAGTCGCTGCGCAACAAGGGGGCGACATGCACCCACTCCACGGACGATTCAAGTGCGCCGACATCGGCGGGTTGCCAGGCCGGGCCGATCTCGGTGACCGTCATCTCCCGTTCTTCGCCGACGTAGTCGAGAGCGAACCCGCTCGTCGTCTCGGCCGGTAAAAGGGTGACCGGCTGCTCCACCGCGGCCAGTGCAGGCCCAAAGATCGCATCGTCGGCAGGTGCATGCCGCGTCACGATCTGGCCGAGCCGTTCGACTCGACGCAGCGCCTCGACCGCGAAGAAAGCGCAGCCTCCCGGACGGGCTGGGCCGCCGTCGACCCGATCGCGAGAGAGGTTGCCGACGACCGCAACGCGAGGCACGCCCTCAGCCTACGTTCCCGCGTTGTGCTCCGCGGCAGAGGCGGCCGCTGTCTCGAGTTCATCGAGATGAGGCATCGCCTCGGAGCATGCTAGGCGCCCGGCGACGATCGCACCCGCGACCGTTCCGCGCCGCACCGCGTCGACAAGGTCGTGGCCGTTCAGTAGTGCGTGACCGACCGCTGCAGCGAATGCATCGCCCGCGCCGAGGCCGTTGACGACGTCGACGGGAACTGGCGGGACATCCGTCGGAGTGCCGTGCTCGAAGACCGTGGCGCCGCGCTCGCCGCGCTTGAGAATCAGTCGCGGCACGCCGGAGACCTGCGCAGCGCTGACCTCCTCCTCATTGCCGATAACGATGTCGCTCGAGGCAACAGCCGCCGCGGCGAGAGCTGGATATTCAGCGGTGTCGTCCCAGAGAGACGGCCGCCAGTCGAGATCGAAGATCGTGGTGCCGCGGTGCGCCGCTAGCACCGCGAGTGTCGTCTCGCGGCTAGGCGACTGCGCGAGGCCGGTGCCGGTCGCGTAAAGCAACGGAGCCGCGGCGACCGTCTCGGCGTCGAAGTCGTCGGGCGAGATCTGCCAGTCGGGAGCGGTCGGTCGGCGGTAGAACGTGATCGGGAAGTGATCCGGCGGCCACACCTCGCAGAACGTCGGCGGTGTCGGCCACGCGGGGTCCGTGCGGAGGAAGCCCACGTCCACGCCCTCGTTCTCGAGCCATTTGCGTACGAAGTCACCGTGGCCCTCGGCGCCAACGCGGGAGATGATCGCCGCCCGTACGCCGAGTCGGGCGAGCCCGGTCGCGATGTTGCCCGCGAAGCCGCCGACAAACCGCGTGTAGGTGCGGACCTCGCGCAGCGGGGTGGAGAGCTCGTTCGGATACAGATCGATCCCGACCCGGCCGATGACGACGGCCTCGATCATGCTCGTCAGGCGGACGTGCTCTGGGCCAGCGCGTCGAGCGCTCCCGCAACGTGCTGCTCGCTGGGAACCGTGCCGTCGGGCGTCACGTGGTCGACGACTGCGGGAAGCACTTGCGAAATCGCGGCGGCGGCCTCGTCATGCGTCAGCCCGGTCTGCGTGGCGACCTGGGCGACGGCGTCGTGACCGAGCACCTGCGTGACCTGGCCGGGCGTCACGGCCTGATTCTCGCCTTTCCCGACCCACGAACCGGCGGCGTTGGCGAGCCCATGCGACTCGAACTGGCCGATGACCTTCTGCAGGCCTCCGCCCGCAACCAGACCGACCACGGCGGGGAGGAGCATCTTGGCAAGGCCGCCCATCTGCCCACCGCGGCTGCCCCCGAGGCTGCCGAGAACGCTTCCGAGAATGCTGTCGAGTGGCGATGCCATGTCGTGCTCCTCTTTCTCTTCGTTGCTTGGGGGTGGGCCGCGATTATCGCTGAGCGCGCGCCAGAGCCGGGAGCCTGCGGCGCTCGACGGCCGCGACCGCGAACGCCACGGTGAACGCGCAGGCGAAGCTGGGGACGGTCGCGCCGATGCTCCAGTCCGGCGGGTTGAGCTTGCCGACGAGCTCCTTCCACCAGTGCGGGCCGGCCGGGTAGAGCCATTGGTACAGGGCGAAGCCGGCGAGCCAGGCGGCGATCGAGCCGGGCCTCCAGACGGGCGCGTCGAAGATGTCTTCGCGCTCGTAGGCTGAGCCTGCGAGCAGCCAATCGGCGAGCAACACCGCGAACAGCGGCACGAAGACCGAGCCCAGTAGCAGCAGGAAAGCCTGGTAGCTGACGAGGTCGATCGTCAGCGCGCCGATCGTTCCGAGAGCTGTCGTCAGGGTGACTAGTGCACGGAGAGGCACACCGGGCGCGAGGTTCTGGAGCGAGACGGCGGCCGAGTACGCGTTCGCGAAGGCATCGTCCGTCTCGCCGACTGTGAGCGCGAGGAGGGCGAGCACGGCCGCGGCGCTTCCGGCGACGACTGCTGCCGGCAGGGACGCCGCGTCGAAGATGTTCCGCGACAGCACGATCACGGTTCCGAGCGCAAGGAGC